>PNNE01000048.1 GCA_013824055.1 Rhodobacter sp.
TGGCGGGACAATGGGTCAGCGCATTGCCGACCAGGTTGCGCAGAAGCTCGCCCAGAAGCACCTCTTCGGTCAGGGCCATCGCGCGTTCGGGACCGTCAAAGCCAAGGTCCTGCCCAAGGCGGACCGCTTGCGGCATGAGGTCGGCAGTCACGCCGCGCGCAAGGGCGGCGACATCGACCTGGGCCAAGGCCGGACGTGTGCCGCTGGCCTCGACCCGGGCCAGAAGCAGAAGCTGTTCCAGAACGCGCTCGATGCGGACAAGGGCATGGTCCGCCTTTTCCAGGGCATTGGACGCACTTGATTTTCCAGACACCGCGATCTGCGTTCGCGCCACGGTCAGCGGGGTGCGGATCTGGTGGTTGGCGTTGCTGGCAAAGTTCTGCAAGGCCGCCATCGCGCGCGACAGCCGGACCAGAAAGCCGTTGAGGGCATCGACCACCGGGCGCAGCTCGGCCGGGGCGTCGGTTTCGATCGGGGTCAGGTCGTGCGGCTCGCGGGCGGCGATGGTGCGGGAAAGCCGGTCAAGCGGACGCAGCGCGTAGGTGGCGACCGTCCAGGCGACGAGCGCGGCCCCGGCGATGAGACCGGCGATGCGCAGGGCCGAGCGGGCGAGGATCGACGAAGCCAGCGCCTCGCGGGCGCGGGTGGTTTCGGCGACAGTGACGGTGAAGGGCAAGGTGCCCTCGCCGGTCGTCAGCTCGCGCGCAAGCGTGGCGCTGCGGATCGAGACGGACTTGTAGATCGCATCGGTCAGTGCAGCGCCCTGGTCCGCACTTGCAGAAACGGTCGCAAGGTCCTGATATCCCGTCAGAAACCCCTGCGGCCCATCGACCCGGTAAAAGACCTGATCCTGGGCGGTCGAGGACAGCATGTCCAGTGCAGAGAACGGAATCGTCACGAAAAGCCGCCCCTGGGCGTCAACGCTGACCCCTTCCGCGATGGCCATCGCCGAGCCGACGAGCACGCGGTCAGAGACATCCCGGGCGGTTCGCAGCGCCTCGATGCGCGTGTCCAGCAGCGCAACTGCGCCGATGGCGGCGGTGGCAAGGACGAGCCAGACCAGGATCGTCCGCCGAAGGGTGGCGGGACTGTCAGCCACTCGGACGCTCCAGAAGGTAGCCAAGACCCCGGGCCGTGCGCAGGGTCAGGCCATGTGGGCCAAGACGGCGACGAAGCCGGCTGACGTACTGTTCGATCGCGTTGTCGGACAGGATGTCGTCAAGCGAGGTAAGCGATTGAACTATCGCCTCTTTTCCCACGACACGGCCAGCGCGCAGGAAGAACAGCTCCAGCAGGGCCAACTCGCGCGGCGGCAGATCCAGCACCTCGTCCCCCACAGTGAAGCGGCGGGCGGCCATGTCGAAGCGGACAGCGCCGATCTGCAGTTCCGAAGCGTGATGCCCGGCCTGGCGACGCAGGATCGAGCGGACGCGGGCTTCGAATTCGCCGACGTCAAACGGTTTGACCATGTAATCATCGGCCCCAAGGTCAAGGCCCGCGATCCGTTCGGAAGGTTCGCCTCGGGCGGTAAGTATCAGGATCGGAACGGGATTCTTGCGGGCACGCAGGGAGCGAAGCACGGAAAGCCCGTCCTTTTCCGGCAGGTTCAGGTCAAGGATCACAAGATCGAACCGTTCGGCCCCGATCAGGCTTTCAGCCGACAGGCCGTCATGGGTGACGTCCAGCGCATAGCCCGCACCGAGAAGGAGCGTGGTCAGCGCCTCGGCCAGGGGCAGGTCGTCTTCGACAAGCAGGATCCTCATGCCCGCAAGCCTAGGGCAGGTGGTCATGGGTGCGGAAGAGTGAAGAGGCGTCGCGCGGCAACATGAGGATCGGGCCGCAACCCGTTCATAATATGGCACTAATCCGATGTTTCGCGCGGCGCTTGGCGTTCCTGGCTTCGTCCTGACCGGGCGAAAGATCGACCCAGGTCGACACTCTGCGTCGAATCGGCACTGCCGAAGCCCGGTCAATCCGCGGCAGTCTTTGAAGGCGGGCGGGCGGCCAGCATCGGTTGCCGGAGCCTGGGCGATGCGGCTAGGCTGGTCCCATGTGGATGCTGCGCGCGCTTCTGGTCTGCCTTGCCCTGCCAGCGGGGGCGGAAGTCGTGGACTTTCCCGCGCCTCAGGGCGGCGACCGGAGGCTGGTGATCTATTCCTCGCTCGACTCGCCCCTTGCCCGACCGCTGATCGAGGCGTTCCAGGTCCTTCGGCCGGACGTCGCGGTGCGCTACGAGGACCTGCTGGCCGGCGAGATCGCGATGCGGGTCATGGCCGAGACGGATGCAGGCAAGCCCACGGCGGACCTGGTCTTTTCCTCGGCGATGGATGTGACGGTGAAGCTGGCCAATGACGGCTATGCCCGCGAGGCGGATGTGCCGGGAGCCGCGGCCTGGCCGGACTGGGCGGGCTGGCGCAACATGGTCTTTGCGCTGACCTTCGAGCCGGGGGTGATCGTCTATCACCGCCCCTCGTTTCCCGATGGCCCGCCGGACACGCGGGCGGCGCTGATCGACTGGCTGGAGACGGCCCCGAAAGGGCAGATCGGGACCTATGACATCGCGCGCTCGGCGGTGGGCTATCTGTACCTGATGCGGGACCAGGAGCATTTCGCCGACCTCTGGCAGCTGGTCCGGGCCATGGGGCGGGCCGGGGTGCAGACCTATCCGACCTCGCAGGAGGTGATTGACGGGGTGAACTCGGGCAGGCTGAAGCTGGGCTACAACGTGCTGGGGTCCTATGCGGCGGATCAGGCGGCGCGGCTGCCGGATCTCGGGCTGGTGCTGCCGCGGGATTATGTCGTGGTGATCAGCCGGGTGGCACTGGTCCCGCGGGCGGCGGCCAACCCCGACCTGGGCGAGGCCTTCCTGGAGTTCCTGATGTCGCGCGACGGACAGACGGTGCTGGCCGAGCGGTTGCGGCTGCCGGCCGTCAGCCTGGAGGTCAGGGGCAAGGATTCGGCGGCGGCGATGCAGGAGGCCCTGGGGGCGAAGCTGCGGCCGGTCGAAGTGTCTCCGGGTCTCCTGGCCTATCTGGATGCGGCCAGCCGGGCGCGGGTGCTGGCCGAATGGAACGCGGCGCTGGAGGGCGGCGAGTAGGCGTCAGGGAACATGTCAGGTTCGTGACAGGTTGCCGTGGTTTGCTGCAGCCGTTCCGGGGAGGGAGCCCCGGCGGATTCGGCAACCACGGTTGCCACAAGGGAGGAAACAGGATGAAACACGCAATTCTGGGCGTGGCCTTCGCGGCTGCGCTGGCAGTTCCGGCATTCGCGCAGGACTACACCATCATGGCACCCGCCAACCCCGGCGGCGGCTGGGATGGCACGGCCCGCGCCATGCAGGAAGTGCTGCAGGCCGAAGGCATCGCGCCCTCGGTCGAGGTGGTCAACGTCCCCGGCGCGGGTGGAACGGTCGGTCTGGCGCAGTTCGTGGCCGACAGCGCCGGCGATCCGACCAGGCTGATCGTCGGCGGCTATGTGATGGTGGGCGCGATCCTGACCAACGCCTCGCCGGTGACGTTGAAGGACGTGACGCCCATCGCGCGGCTGACCGGCGACACGCAGGCCATCGTCGTTCCGGCGGCGTCGGACATCCAGACGCTGGCCGATCTGGTCGAAAAGCTGAAGGCCGATCCCGGCGCGGTCAGCTGGGCCGGTGGCTCGGCGGGCGGCACGGACCACATCACCGTGGGACTGCTGGCCAAGGCGGCGGGCGTTGACCCGACGAAGATCAACTACATCGCCTTCTCGGGCGGCGGCGAGGCGATGGCGGCGATCCTGGGCAACCAGGTGACGGCGGGCGTGTCGTCGGTGGGCGAGTTCGCCGAGCAGGTGAAGGCGGGCACGATGCGGCTTCTGGCGGTGTCCTCGGCCGAGCGGCTGCCGGGCATCGACGCGCCGACCATCAAGGAGGCGGGCTATGACGTGGTGCTGGAGAACTGGCGGATGGTCGCCGCGGCTCCGGGCCTGACGCCGGAACAGGTGGCGAAGATCAGCGCCGACATGGAGAAGCTGAACAGCAGCGCGGGCTGGACGAAGCTGCTGGCCGAGAGGGGCTGGACCAACACCTACCTTGCCGGTGACGCCTTTGCCGCACAGCTTGACGCGGACATTGCCGCGACCGAGACGGTGCTGCGCGCCATCGGTCTGGTCAAGTGAGCCAGGGGTCCTTCCCCGGACGCCGCCCCCCCACCCGTTCGGGCGGGGCGGCGTTCATCATAGCGGCGGGGCTGGCGGGGATCGCGGCGTTGATCCTGGTCGATGCGGCGGGGCTGAAACAGGACGGCGGCTATGCCGGTGTCGGTCCCGGCGATGTGCCACGGATCATCGCCTACGGGCTTCTGGTGCTGGCAGTGCTGACGGTGATTTCGGGCCTGAAGGGCGATCTGCCGAAGCCGCCGCGTCAGGCCCCTGCCCCGGTCTTGTGGATCCTGGGCGGTCTTGGGCTGCAACTGGTGCTGCTGCATGTGGTGGGCTTTGTCATCTCGGGCGCGATCCTGTTCGCGATGACCGCACGGGCGTTCGGGCAGCGGCCCCTGTGGAAGGCCGTCGCCGTGGGGCTGGTGCTGGCGCTGGTGATCTACGGGATCTTCGACCAGCTCTTGCAGCTGAACCTGCCGGCAGGGCCGCTGGAGCGGCTGATCTTCAGAGGATAGGGCGATGGACAGCTTTTCGCTGCTGATGCAGGGTCTTGCCTCGGCGATGGACCCGATGATCCTGCTTTACGCGCTGATCGGGGTGACGCTGGGCACCGCTGTCGGCGTGCTGCCGGGGATCGGCCCGGCGCTGACCGTGGCGCTGCTGTTGCCGGTGACCTACGGGCTGGACCCTGCAGGGTCGCTGATCATGTTCGCAGGCATCTACTACGGGGGCATGTATGGCGGCTCGACAACCTCGATCCTGCTGAACACTCCGGGCGAGAGCGCGTCGATCGTCACGGCGATCGAGGGCAACCGGATGGCGCGGCAGGGACGCGGCGGACCGGCGCTGGCGACGGCGGCCATCGGAAGCTTCGTGGCCGGTCTGATCGCGACGCTGATGCTGGCGTTCCTGGCACCTCAGGTGGTCAAGCTGGCGTTGACGCTGGGCCCGCGCGAGTATTTCGCGCTGATGGTGCTGGCCTTCGTCACGGTTTCGGCGACCTTCGGCGACAGCGCCTTGCGGGGGCTGACATCGCTGTTCATCGGCCTTGCGCTGGCCTGCGTCGGGATCGACGGCCTGACTGGCGCCGCGCGGCTGACCTATGGCGTGCCGCAGCTGATGGACGGGATCGAGACGACGACGCTGGCCGTGGCCCTGTTTGCCATCGGCGAGGCGCTGGCGGTGGCGGCGATGCTGACGCCGCCGGACGGGATGCACAAGGTCACCGGGTCGGTGAGTATGACGCGGACGGATTGGCGGCGGTCGTGGAAGGCCTGGCTGCGCGGGACCTTCATCGGCTTTCCCATCGGGTCGATGCCCGCCGGGGGGGCGGATGTGGCGTCCTTCCTGTCCTATGCGGCAGAGCGCAAGCTGACCAGACACCCCGAAGAGTTCGGCAAAGGCGCCATCGAAGGGGTGGCCGGGCCGGAAGCGGCAAACAATGCGGCGGCGGCGGGGACGCTGGTGCCGCTCTTGACGCTGGGGCTGCCGACGACGGCCACGGCGGCGATCATGCTGGCGGGATTCCAGCAGTTCGGGTTGCAGCCGGGGCCGCTGCTGTTCGTGATGAACGCCGAGTTGGTCTGGACGCTGATCGCAAGCCTTCTGATCGCCAACCTGATGCTGGTGGTGCTGAACCTGCCGCTGATCGGGCTGTGGATCAAGCTGCTGTCGATCCCGCGGCCCTGGCTTTACGGCGGCATCCTGCTCTTCGCCACGCTGGGCACCATCGGGGTCAACCCCTCGCCGGTCGAGCTGGGCATGCTGATCCTGTTCGGGATGATGGGCTACGGGATGCGGCTTTACGGCTATCCCATCGCGCCGGTGGTCGTGGGGCTGATCCTGGGGCCGATGGCCGAACAGCAGTTGCGCCGGGCCTTGTCCATTGCCCAGGGTGACTGGACCACGCTGGTCTCGACCCCGGTTTCGGCCACGCTGCTGACGATTTCGGCGGTGTTCCTGATCGTGCCGATGCTGATGCGGCTGCGGGGCCGGGGCAAGGTGCTGAGCCAGGTCGCGGGGGACCCGGACTGAGCCGCCCCCCGGCCGGTCAGATCGTGATCTTCGCGAAACCGTCCCGCAGCGCGGTGGACCAGGCTTCGGACATGGCGCGGAACTGGGGGTCCCCGGCCTCGATCCGGCGGCGCAGCGTGACCCTCAGCGCGTCGCGTTCGATCACCGCAAGGTCCAGCGGCATGCCGACCGACAGGTTCGAGCGCAGCGTCGAATCCATCGACAGCAGCACCGCCTTCTGCGCGTCCGACAGGCTGGTCGAGGGCTTGACCACCCGGTCCAGGATCGGCTTGCCATACTTGTGCTCGCCGATCTGCAGGAAGGGCGCGTCCTCGGTCGCCTCGATGAAATTGCCTTCCGGGTAGATCAGGAACATCCGCATCGCCCCGCCCTTGCGCTGACCGGCGACGATCATGCTGGCGCTGGCCCCCTGCGCGGCGGAAAGCTTGTGGTCGATCTCGCCACGGACCGCCGCCAGCTTGTTGCCGACGATCTCGGCCACCTTCAGCAGGGTCGGCGCCAGCATGATCGAGGTGTCGGGCGTGGCCTCGGGGTCCTCGATCGCTTCGCGCAGCTGGGCGATGGTGGTCTGGGTCACGGACAGGCTGCCCGCGGTCATGATGGTGATGACGCGTTCGCCCGGCTCTTCGAAGGTGAACATCTTGCGGTAGGTCGAGATGTTGTCGAGCCCGGCATTCGTGCGGGTGTCCGACAGCATCACCATGCCGTCGTTCAGCAAGAGCCCCACGCAGTACGTCATTGTCCGTCCCTCGGTTCCAGACCCGCTTGGGGCCCGCCTTCAGCGCTGCAGCCTATTGGGCCGCCTGCAGGATCGCAACCGTCACATCCATCTCTTCACGCCCGCCGCCGCGCGCGATGCCGCGGATCGGGGCCGCGTCCTGGGCGTCAAGGCCCGAACCGAGGCGGATGTAGCGCGCATCCGGGCAACAGCGGTTGGCGGGGTCGAAGCCGACCCAGCCAAGGCCGGGAAGGTGCAGCTCGGCCCAGGCATGGGCGGCCTCGTGCGGCGAGCCCTCTTCGGTACCGAAAGGTAGCCCGAGACATAGCGCGCCGGGATGCCGCGACGGCGCGCGCAGGCGATCAGCGCGTGCGCGTGGTCCTGGCAGACGCCTTCGCCCAGGGCCAGAGCCTCGGCGGCGGTGGTGTGGGCATGGGTCACGCCGGGGCGATAGGCGATGGCGTCCGACACGGCGGCGGACAGCGCATGGGCCAGCGCCAGGGCGTCGGGCGCGGCGGCGGTGTCGGCCAGCGCCATCAGGGCCACATCCGGTCGCGTGGGCAGGGTGTCGCAGAGGTAACAGTCGGGAGGCACGGTTTCGCGGTGGCCGCGCAGCACGCCGGCAAGGTCCTCGGTCTCGACCGTGCCGCTGACATGCACCACCACTTCGCTCACCGGACCGGCGATGGTCCAGGCCTGGATCTGGTCCCCGGCCCCGTCACGGTGCCGCGCGCCCTTGCGACCGCCCGAAACGGTGACCTCCCAGTCGATGACCTTCTGGCCGGAATGGCTGGCGGGTGTCAGCCGGTGGCTTTGCACCACGGATCGCACCGGGTGATCGTAGGTGTAGCGGGTCACATGATCGACAGTCAGGCGCATCAGCGCATCTCTCCGCTGAGGTAGGCGTCATGGACCGCGTTGGCCAGCCCGGCGGCCTCGGCGATGTAACGGGTCAGGAAGTCGTGCAGGCCCTCGTCGAAGATCGCCTCGACAGTGGCGCCTTCGATCCCGGCGTGCAGCCTTAGCGCGGCCACCTGCGCCTCGGTTTCGCGACCATAGGCCTTGGACAGGCGGCCCAGGTGGTTGACCAGCCCGGCCGAGCAGGTGGCAAGGGACCGGGGCGACTGCGGGTTGCGGATCAGGAAGTCGGCGATCTTGACCGCCGTCACCTCGCCGCCATAGGCCCAGTGGAACGCCCGCTGCGCCCCCATCGCGCGCAAGAGCGTGGACCACTGATAGTTGTCCAGGCCGGAGCCGACGAAATCGACGCGGGGAAGCAGGACGTAGTATTTCACGTCCATCAGGCGCGCGGTGTTGTCGCCGCGTTCCAGGTAGTAGCCGATGTTCAGGAAGTTGAACCCGTCGTCGCGCAGCAGGGTGGCGTCGATGGCACCGCGCAGCATGGCCGCATGGCGCATGGTCCAGTCGGTCAGGCGCGACAGTTCCAGCCTGGAGCGTTCCTCGCGCTCCAGCTGGCGCAGCTCCTGAAAGGCGGTGTTGAGGGCGTCCCAGACCTGGGAGGTCAGCGCGGTGCGGACGATGCGGCCGTTCTCGCGCGCGGCGGTGATGCAGCTGGCGATGGACGAAGGATTGTCGCGGTCGAAGAAGAGGAAGCTTTCGATGTTGCGCTGCACCGGGTCGCCGTATTTCCGGGCGAAGGAATCCGCCATGCCGGTGGCGTGCAAAAGGCTGTCCCATTCGCTGCGGTAGCCCTGCGCGCTGGGCAGCAGGCTGATGCGCGAGCCCACTTCCAGCAGGCGCGCGACAGTATCGGCCCGCTCCATGTAGCGGGCGATCCAGTACAGGTTGTCGGCGGTGCGGCTCAGCATGACATCACTCCGCCAGAACCCAGGTGTCCTTGACCCCGCCGCCCTGCGACGAGTTCACCACCAGCGAGCCCTCCTTCAGCGCAACGCGCGTGAGGCCGCCGGGGACAAGCTCGATCCGCTCGCCGACCAGGCAGTAGGGGCGCAGGTCGACGTGGCGGGGGGCGACGCCTTCCTCGACGAAGGTGGGCACGGTGGACAGCGCCAGCGTCGGCTGGGCGATGTAGTTGCCGGGGTCCTCGACGATCTTGGCGCGGAAGGCCTCGACCTCGGCCTTCGTGCATTTCGGACCGACCAGCATGCCATAGCCGCCCGAGCCGTGGACCTCTTTCACGACCAGTTCCGGCAGCTTGTCCAGCACGTAGGTCAGGTCATCCGGCTTGCCGCATTGCCAGGTGGGAACGTTCTGCAGGATCGGTTCCTCGCCCAGATAGAAGCGCACCATGTCGGGGACGTAGGTGTAGACCGCCTTGTCATCGGCGACCCCCGCCCCCGGCGCCGAGCAGATCGACACGCCGCCCGACCGGTAGACGTCCATCAGGCCGGGGATGCCAAGCATGCTGTCCGGCCGGAAGCACAGAGGGTCGAGATAGGCGTCGTCGATGCGGCGTAGATCACATCCACCCGCTGCGGGCCTTCGGTGGTGCGCATGTAGACATATTCGCCATCGACAAAGAGGTCCTGGCCTTCGACCAGTTCCACGCCCATCAGGTCGGCCAGCAGCGAGTGTTCGTAATAGGCGCTGTTGAAGTGGCCGGGGGTCAGGATCACCACCGTCGGCTCGCCGCGGCACTTTTCCGGTGCCACGCTCGAGAGCGTGCGGCGCAGCTTGTCGGAATAGGTGTCGACGGGCTCGATCCGGTTTTCGCGGAACAGGTCGGGAAACATCCGCATCATGATCTCGCGGCTTTCCAGCATGTAGCTGACGCCCGAGGGGGTGCGGCAGTTGTCTTCCAGCACGTAGAACTCTTCGGGGCCGGTGCGCACGATGTCGACCCCGACGATGTGGGAATAGACGCCCTTCGACGGCACGAAACCGGCGACGGCCTTCTCGTAGGCTTCGTTCTGGTAGACCAGGCGCGCGGGGATGCGTCCGGCGCGGATGATCTCGCCGCGCCCGTAGACATCGACAAGAAAGGCGTTCAGGGCGCGGGCGCGCTGCTTGATCCCGCGCTCGAGCCTGGCCCATTCGCCGCCCGAAAACACCCGGGGGAACATGTCGAACGGGATCAGCCGGTCAGGATCGCCGCCCTCGCCATAGACGGCGAAGGTGATGCCGATGCGGCGGAACAGGGCCTCGGCCTCGGCCTGCTTGAGGCTGCGGAGTTCCCGACCCAGTCGCGAAGCCGGGCATAGGGCTGGCGGACGTCGAGACCCTGATACATCTCGTTGAACTGTGTCACTCGTGGCCCCCGGCACTGCCTCTGCGCTGACTAGAGCAGAGCCCCGCCGCGCCGAAAAGGCCTGCGACGCGGAATCCGCAAGCGCCGTAACCATGTGCCCAAGATTTGTGCAGAAGCCCGAGCCGGATCAGAGCCGGATGCGCACGCGCCCGCGGCCCATGACCCGATCCTTGACCCGACCCTTCAGGGACCCCTGCGGCTGATGCTCCCGGTCCCGCAGGAACACGCGCCCGTTGATGTCGCGTTGCCGCATGAGGGCAAGGTTGGCGCCCCATTCGGCGGCCTGGACAGGATCGACGCCGTCCGGGATGCCCCTGCGGGGCTGATGGGTGCCCGGAACCCAGTCGGTGATGACGATGCCGGGGAAACGGTCGCCAAGATCGGCGACCAGCGCCCGCGTCAGGATCCGCAGCGCGCCTTTCGAGACGGAATAGCCGGCGGCCAGCGGCGCGGGGCTGACGTCGGCAAAGGTGACGACATTGATGATCCGGCCCGAGCCGGTCTTCACCATCGCGGGCAGGACCTCGTGGCAGCAGTTGAAGGCGCCGCCAAGGTTCAGCTGCACGGTGTCCATGAACGAGGCCGGGGTTTCGTCCAGGATGTCGCGGTCGGGGTAGGTCTCTGCGTTGTTGACCAGGATTGTCGGCGCACCAAGCCGCTCCCTGATCTCGCCAAAGGCACGGGCAACCTCTTCGGGCTGGCGGACATCGGCGGTGATCGACAGCACGCCCTGGGCCTGGAACGGCGCGCGCGCGATGCCGACGACGGCAATGCCGCGCCGGACCAGCGCCAGCGCCAGCTCCTTGCCGATGCCCCAGCTTGCTTCGGTGATCACGGCGATTTCGACAAGTTCCTGCATTGTATTCCGTCCGCATCAACTGGCCTTGCGACGGGCGGCAAAGTGACGAGCTGCGACAGCATCCCCGACCCGAAGCGCATTGGCGGCGATGGTGAGGCTGGGGTTCACCCCCATCGACGTGGGCATGAACGAGGCGTCGGCGACGTAAAGATTGTCAAGGTCGTGCGCCTTGCACTCTGCGTCCAGGACCGAGGTCGAAGGGTCTGACCCAAAGCGCAACGTGCCGCTGGGGTGGCCGAAGTTGAGCGTCGGTCCGAAGTTCAGGAACATGAGCCGGTGCCGACGCAGTTTCTGGCGCAAGAGCTGGCGCAGCAGCGCGCGGCGGGCCTTCAGCTCGTCCGAGATGCGGTAATGGATCAGGGGGACCTCGGGGTCCTCCGGGTGCGGCTCGACACGGTTGTCGGCATAGGGAAGGTCCTCCAGAAGCCCGACAAGCACGGTGGCCGACCCGAAGACATCGGCGCCGATCCTGGCGGCGATGGTCGCCAGCCGCGAGGCGCCCGGCAGGCCGCGTAGCCTGCTGCGCGACAGGACGCCCTTGAGATGCCCGGCAATCTGCCCGGCATCGGCGGCAAGACCCATCGACTGCACCAGGCCCAGACGCTGGCGGTCGTGCGTGTAAAGATCGCGGAAGGACAATGCCCGGGTCGCCCCGACGGCCGGACTGCCGCGACGGGGCCAGAAGGCCACCATCTCGGAGACGTGGAACATCAACCCGCGGCCGACCCAGCCGCTGGAATTGGCGCAGCCCGACGCATGGGTGCCGGTCGACCGCAGCAGCAGGTTCGGCGAATTCAGCGCGCCCGCCGCAAGGACGAAGACATCGGCCTGCAAGAGGTAGTCGCGCCCATTGGCCCGGACCCGCGCCGCAGTGATGCGGCCCTGGGCCTCGATCAGGTCCTCGACCGCGCAGTTGGGCAGAAGTGTCGCATTGCCGGTGTCCAGCGCCGGCTCGACCCCGGCCGAGCGGCCATCCATCTTGCAGGGGCGCGGGCACTTGCGCCCCAGGCAGTCGGAGCAGCCGGGCAAGCGACGCAGCGCCTCATGCGCGCGGTAGGGATGCAGACCGGCGGCGCGGAGGTCGTCGAACATCCGCGCCTCGGCCTCGGTCAGGGGCGGCGCGGGCAGCAGCGGGCCGGGAAGCTCGGACAGGGGGTCCTTCTCGCCGCGGATCGACAAGGCCGCTTCGGCCTGGGTGAAATAGGGGCGGAAGGTGTCAAAGCCCACCGGCCAGCCACCCGTCGGATGCGGCATGGCCTCGGTCGCGTCGATGTCATGGCGTTCGGGGCGTTCGGCCGCAGCGGCGTAGAAGACCGAAGACCCGCCGACCCCGCTGCCCAGCGGCGCAAAGAAGCGGTGCGGCCGCTCTGCGTCGATGCGGGTCTCGATCGGGGTCGGCCAGAAGCCCCGAGCCTGACGCGCGGTATAGTCAGCAAGATCGGTCCGCAGATCCTGGCCTTCGGTCCGGTAGCCGACGGGCCCCTTTTCCACGAACAGCACCGAAAGCCCAAGCTCGGCCAGCCGACGACCGGCAAGGCCACCCCCCACGCCGGTGCCGATGACGATGACATCCCAGTGCCGGGCCGCAGCCTTGGCGATCAACCCCTGCCCGACAGTGGCAGTGGCAGGTAAAGGTGTGGCGACCGGAATCATCAGAAAAAATCCATACTGTTTCAACCTGCATGCCTTGCGGCCATGTGGTCCACCCCCGCCGCCTTGGCCAGGATTGGACTGTCGTTTCAATGTTGGTTCCGGCGAGTCCGGAACTTCGCTGCCTGCCTTGGTGCGGAACCGCCCGGTCCGCAGGATCGTGTTGCGCGAAACGTCACCTTCGCGCAGCCGGTCCAGGGTCAGTTCCCGTCGCTTTGCGTCTCGGGCGGAACCTTGCGTGTTTTCCTTGGCCCGGCAAGTGCTTTGTCGGTCAGATCCACGCTTCAGGCGAGGATCTGCAACCGCCGGTCCGCATCGCACAAAGTCAGGCCGCTCTCTTGCAGCATCGCCTGTTCCATTGACAATCCCGACTTCTGGCGCGAATTGTTCCGAATGGGGCTGCGCGCACCCCACGAGGCGTCAGCCGAAGGTCGCGTTTCACATATCTGAAACACAACCAACCTAAGGACTGCAAATGCCTGCGCCTGACGCCATTTCCTGTGACAAGCTTGCAAGACTGATCGGCACCCCCCGGGCCCCGGTGATCCTGGACGTCCGGCGCGCCGCGCTGCGCACGGACGACCCACGCGCAATCCCAGCGGCCCGCTTGCTGAACGAGGCGGACCTGCGGCAGCCCGGTGTCTCGGGCCTGCTGCCGGACCTGCGGGGGCAGTCGGTCGTCGTCGTCTGCGTCGCCGGCCACGGGCGCAGTCAGGGCCTGGCCGCCCTCCTGCGGGCCGAAGGGATCGCGGCCGAGTATCTGGAGGGGGGGCACGAGGCCTGGGTGGCGGCCGGCCTGCCGACCGTCGATATGGCCAGGCTGGGCGGCCGCGATGCGGCGGGACGCAGCCTTTGGGTCACGCGGTCGCGGCCCAAGATCGACCGCATCGCCTGTCCCTGGCTGATCCGGCGGTTCATCGACCCGCGGGC
>PNNE01000373.1 GCA_013824055.1 Rhodobacter sp.
CATGAGGGCGTGGCCGGGGTGCATTTCGCCGTCTGGGCCCCCAACGCGGAACGGGTCAGCGTGGTCGGCGACTTCAACGTCTGGGACGGGCGACGCAACCCGATGCGCCGCAGGGGGGCCACCGGCGTGTGGGAGATCTTCATCCCCGGCCTGGGCGAAGGCGCGACCTACAAGTACGAGATCAAGGGTCCGGGGGGGGCGGTGCTGCCGCTGAAGGCCGATCCGGTTGGCTTCGGGTCTGAACATCCGCCCGCAAATGCCTCTGTGGTCAGGACAATTCGCGGCGATTGGCATGATGGCGCCTGGATGGAACGCCGGGCCGCGGCCCATACCATCGACGCGCCGATCAGCGTCTACGAGGTGCATCTGGGCTCGTGGCGGCGCGCGCCCGGCGACCGGATGCTGAGCTATCTGGAGCTGGCCGAGCAGTTGGTGGATTATGCCGCCGACATGGGCTTCACCCATATCGAGTGCCTGCCGGTCAGCGAGTTTCCCTTTGACGGATCTTGGGGTTACCAGCCGGTCGGCATGTTCGCGCCCACGATCCGCCACGGCACGCCCGAAGAGTTCCGCGCCTTTGTCGACGCCGCGCACCGCAAGGGGCTGGGGGTGATCCTGGACTGGGTGCCGGGGCATTTCCCGACCGACGCGCATGGGTTGGGCCAGTTCGACGGCACCGCGCTTTATGAACATGCCGACCCGCGCGAGGGGTTCCACCAGGACTGGAACACGCTGATCTACAACTACGGCCGGGTCGAGGTGAAGAACTACCTGGTCAGCAACGCCTTGTATTGGCTGGAAGAATACCACATCGACGGGCTGCGGGTCGATGCCGTGGCCTCGATGCTGTACCGCGACTACTCGCGCCAGCAGGGCGAGTGGGTCCCGAACCGGGACGGCGGACGCGAGAACTATGAAGCGATCGACGTGCTGCGCAGCACCAACATCACCGCTTACGGCGAAGTGCCGGGGATCATGACGATCGCCGAGGAAAGCACCGCCTTTCCGGGGGTCAGCCGGCCGGCGAACTGGGGGGGCCTGGGCTTCGGCTTCAAGTGGAACATGGGGTGGATGAACGACACCCTGGCCTACATGCAGAAGGACCCGCTGTACCGGAAGTATCACCACCACCAGATGACCTTCGGCCTGGTCTATGCCTGGTCGGAGAACTACATCCTGCCGATCAGCCATGACGAAGTGGTGCACGGCAAGGGCAGCATGCTGGCGAAGATGCCGGGCAATCCCTGGGAGAAATTCGCCAACCTGCGGGCCTTCTACGGGTTCATGTGGGCGCATCCGGGCAAGAAACTGCTGTTCATGGGGCAGGAGTTCGCGCAAGGGGCCGAGTGGAACCAGCCAGAGCCTGGACTGGCATCAGCTTGATATTGCGGAACATTCGGGGATGCAGCGCCTGGTGCGCGACCTGAACCGGCTGTACCGCGAGACGCGGGCCTTGCACGTCAACGACACCCGGCCCGAGGGCTTTGCCTGGATCGAATCGAACGACGCCGAGGCCGGGGTCTATGCCTGGGTTCGCCGCGGGAACGCCGGCGACCGGCAGGTCGTGGCCGTGGTGAACATGACCCCGGTCGCGCGGACCTATCGGCTGGGCCTGCCCGCAGCCGGCAAGTGGCACGAGATCCTGAACACCGACGCCGGGGTCTATGGCGGGGGCAACCGTGGCAACCTGGGAGGGGTGACCACGGAAAAGACGCCCTGGCACGGCCAGACGCAATCGGCGCTTGTCACGCTGCCGCCGCTCTCGGCAGTGTATCTGCAACAGGACTGAATTGGGCGGGATGAACCGCTTTGGGGGAGGGAAGAGTGATGAAGGCAAGACCGAACCAGCGCCTGTCGAGCCAGGCCATGGCCTTCGTTCTGGCGGGGGGGCGCGGCAGCCGGTTGAAGGAACTGACCGACCGGCGCGCGAAACCGGCGGTCTATTTCGGCGGCAAGACGCGGATCATCGACTTTGCGCTGTCCAACGCGCTGAACAGCGGCATCCGCAAGATGGCGATTGCCACGCAATACAAGGCGCACAGCCTGATCCGCCATGTCCAGCGCGGCTGGGGCTTCTTGCGGGCCGAGCGCAACGAATACCTGGATATCCTGCCCGCCAGCCAGCGGATGGACGAGGTGAACTGGTATCGCGGCACCGCGGACGCCATCGCGCAGAACATCGACATCATCGACAGCTACGGCATCAAGTACGTGATCGTGCTGGCCGGTGATCACATCTACAAGATGGATTACGAGGTGATGCTGCACCAGCATGTCGCGCAGGCCGCGGACGTGACCATCGGCTGCCTGACCGTGCCCCGGATGGAGGCCACGGCCTTCGGCGTGATGCATGTCGACCAGAACATGCGGATCACCGATTTCCTGGAAAAGCCGAAGGACCCGCCGTCGATTCCGGGCGATCCGGATCATGCCCTGGCCTCGATGGGGATCTACGTCTTCGACTGGGCCTTCCTGCGCGACCTTCTGATCCGCGACATGCAGGATGACAATTCGACCCATGATTTCGGCTTTGACCTGATCCCCGCCATCGTCAGGAACGGCAAGGCGGTGGCGCACAAGTTCTCGGACAGCTGCGTGATGAGCGGGCTGGAGACCGAGCCCTACTGGCGCGACGTGGGGACCATCGACGCCTTCTGGCAAGCCAACATCGACCTGACGGATTTCGTGCCGAAGCTGGACCTTTACGACGGTGCCTGGCCGATCTGGACCTATGCCGAGATCGTGCCTCCGGCGAAGTTCATCCATGACGAGGACGGACGGCGCGGGTCGGCCGTGTCGTCTCTGGTCAGCGGAGATTGCATCGTCTCGGGCTCGGCGGTGTCGAACAGCCTGCTGTTCACCGGATGCCGGACGCACAGCTATTCCAGCCTGGAATATGTCGTGGCGCTGCCGCAGGTTGTGGTGAACCGCAAGGCGCAGCTGAAGAACTGTGTGATCGACCGTGGGGTGGTCATCCCCGAGGGGCTGGTGATCGGCGAGGATGCCGAGGAAGACGACAAGTGGTTCCGCCGGTCGGAAGGCGGGATCGTGCTGATCACCCAGGACATGCTGGACGCGCGGGCCAGGGCGCTTGGCTGAACCACTGGACCTTGCCCGGAGCGTGGTTTAACTCCGGGCGGGAAGACACGGAAAGGCAAGGCGAATGGGCGGTCGGGTTCTGTCGGTGGCCTCGGAATGCGTCCCGCTGGTGAAGACCGGCGGGCTTGCCGATGTGGTGGGCGCATTGCCCCGGGCGCTGGCGGGAACCGGCTGGGACATGCGCGTGCTGCTGCCCGCTTACCGCGCCTTGCGGACGACCGCCAAGGACTGGCCGGCGGTCTGGGAGGAACCGGACCTTTGGGGCGGCACGGGCCGCGTGCTGGCCGGAGAGGAGGCGGGCGTGCCGCTTCTGCTCCTGGACGCGCCGCATCTTTATGACCGGGCGGGCGGCCCCTATTCCGGGCCTGCGGGTGAGCATCCGGACAACGCGATCCGCTTTGCGGCGCTGTCGTGGGTCGGTGCCCGCATCGCGCGCGAGGGGTTGACGGGGTGGAAGCCCGACGTGCTGCATGCGCATGACTGGCAGGCGGGGCTTGCTCCGGCCTATCTGGCCTACCACGGCAGCGGCGGCTGCAAGTCGGTCATCACCATCCACAACATCGCCTTCCAGGGCTGGGCGCCGGGCCACATGCTGGGCATCCTGCGCCTGCCGGACCACGCCTTCCACGCCGACGCGCTGGAGTATTACGGCGGCATCTCGACCCTGAAGGCCGGGCTGGTGACGGCGGACCGGATCACCACCGTCTCGCCCAGCTACGCCGCCGAGATCATGCGGGAAGAGTTCGGGATGGGCCTGCAAGGCGTGATCGCGAACCGGGCGGACGTGGTGTCGGGCATCCTGAACGGGGTGGACACCGAAAGCTGGTCGCCGCAGGTCGAGGACCCGCCCTTCGGGCCGAAGGCGCTGGCCGGAAAGGCCGCCTGCCGCGCCAAGCTGTGCGAGGAGTTCGGGCTGGAGGTGCCGGGTCCGCTGGCCATCGTCGTCAGCCGCCTGACCGACCAGAAGGGCATCGACCTTCTGCCGCAGGTGATCCCGGATTTCATCCTGGGTGGCGGCGGGCTGATCGTGCTCGGCTCGGGCGATCCGGGGATGGAAGCGGCGATGCGCGACCTTGCCGCGCGCTTTCCGGGTCGGGTCGCGGTCCGGATCGGCTATGACGAGAAGCTGAGCCACCGGCTGTTTGCGGGTGCTGACGCCGTCCTGGTTCCCAGCCGGTTCGAGCCTTGCGGACTGACGCAGATGTATGGTCTGCGCTATGGCACGCTGCCGGTCGTCAGTCTGGTCGGCGGGCTGGCGGATACGGTGATCGGCGCGACCCCGGCGACTCTGGCGGCTGGGGCCGCGACCGGCGTGACCTTCCATCCGGTCGATGCGCTGGCTTTCGGCCGCGCGATGGCACAGCTTCTGGACCTGTACCGCCAGCCCAAGCTATGGGCCAGGCTGCGCGCCAACGCGATGGCGCATCCGGTGGGGTGGGAGACCTCGGCCGCCGCCTATGCGGGGCTTTACGAAAGGCTGACCGCGTGACCCCGCAGGCGGTTTCGCTGCCCGCGCGGTTGCAGGGCCATGCGGTCAGTCCGGGCCGCCCCTGGCCGATGGGCGCAAGCCTGACCGGCGACGGGGTGAATTTCGCGGTCTTTTCGGCCCATGCCGAACGGATCGAGCTGTGCCTTTTCACCCCCGACGGCCGCAAGGAGCTTTGCCGCCTGCCGATCACCGACCGGGACGGCGACATCTGGCACATCCATGTCGGCGGGCTGACGGTCGGCACGGTCTACGGTTTCCGCGCGCATGGACCCTACGCGCCCGAGCAGGGGCACCGGTTCAATCCGAACAAGCTCTTGCTGGATCCCTATGCCCGCGCGCTGGAGGGGCGGCTGAAATGGTCGGACGCGCTGATGGGCTACAAGATCGGCTCGCCCCGTGGCGACCTGAGCTTCGACACCCGCGACAGTGCCTTTGCCGTGCCGAAGGCGGTGGTGACCGACCCGTCGTTCACCTGGGGCAACGACCAATGGCCCCGGACGCCGCGTGCCGAGACGGTGATCTACGAGGCGCATGTCAAGTCGATGACCCAGTTGCATCCCGGCGTCGAGAAGGGGCTGCGCGGGACCTATCTGGGGCTGGCTTCGGACCGGGTGATCGAACACCTGCTGAAACTGGGCGTCACGGCGATCGAGCTCTTGCCGGTCCAGGCCTATATCGACGACCGCTTTCTGGTGTCCAGGGGCCTGCGCAATCTCTGGGGCTACAACACCCTGGCATTCTTCGCCCCCGAGCCGCGCTACATGAGCCAGGGCGCGTTGTGGGAGTTCCAGACGATGGTCCGCCGCTTCCATTCGGCGGGGATCGAGGTGATCCTGGACGTGGTCTACAACCACACGGCCGAGGGCGATGAATGGGGCCCCACCCTGTCGTTCCGCGGTCTGGACAATGCCAGCTACTACCGGCTGACCGGCGGCGGGCGGACCTATGCGAATGATGCGGGGACGGGCAACACGCTGAACCTGACGCAGCCGATGGTCTTGCGGATGGTGATGGACTCGCTGCGGTACTGGGTCGAGATGACCCATGTCGACGGCTTCCGCTTCGACCTGGCGACTGTGCTGGGCCGCGAGATGTACGGGTTCGACCCGAACGGCGGCTTCTTCGATGCGATCCGGCAGGACCCGGTCCTGAGCCGCGTCAAGCTGATCGCCGAACCCTGGGACATCGGTCCGGGCGGCTATCAGCTGGGGGCCTATCCGCATCCGTTCCTGGAATGGAACGACAGGTTCCGCGACGGGGTGCGGCGGTTCTGGAAGGGCGATGCCGGGATGACCCGCGACCTGGCGGCGCGGCTGCTGGGCAGCGCGGAACGCTTCGACCATTCCGGGCGGGCGGCGACGTCGTCGGTGAACTTCATCACCAGTCATGACGGCTTCACGCTGGAGGACCTGGTCAGCTACACGATCAAGCGCAACTTCGCCAACGGCGAGGACAACCGCGACGGCCACCACGAGAACCACAGCGACAACATGGGGGTCGAGGGGCCGACGCAGGATGCCAGGGTGCTGGCGGCGCGGGCGCAGCGCAAGCGCAACCTCCTGGCGACCCTGATGCTTGCGCAAGGCGTGCCGATGCTGCTGGCGGGCGACGAGATCGGCCACAGCCAGGGCGGCAACAACAATGCCTATGCCCAGGACAACGAGACGTCCTGGATCGACTGGACAAGGGCCGACCTGGCGTTGCAGCGCTTTGTCGAGCGGCTTGCGGCTTTGCGCCGGTCGCTGCCGGTGCTGCACCAGCGCCGGTTCCTGCATGCGCGTGCCCGGCCCTCGGACGGGATCCCCGACGTGATCTGGCGACGGGCCGACGGGACGGTGCCGCAGCACGAGGAATGGCACGATCCGGCATTCCGCTGCCTGTGCGTCGAGCTGCGGATGGCCGCCGAGGGGGGCAATCCAAGCCCCGAGGCGGTGCTTGCGGTCTTCAACCTCGGCCCTGCCACATCGCTGCACCTGCCCGACACCGCGCCGGGCTGGGAGCTTCTGCTGGACACCACCGCGCCCGATCTGCAGCCCTCGGGTGCGGCCTCGGACCTGACCCAGGCGCCTGCGCAATCCGTGCTGCTGTTCCGGTCGCTGACCGGCAAGGGAGAAAGACCATGAGCCAGATCACCACGGTTTCGACTGTTCCGATCGCCGGGCAGAAGCCAGGGACCAGCGGGTTGCGGAAGAAGACCCCGGTCTTCATGGGCCGGCACTATCTGGAGAACTTCGTCCAGGCGATCTTCGACGTGGTGGGCGCGCGAAATGAAGACGGGGGGGGCAAGACCTTTGTCCTGGGCGGCGACGGGCGCTATTTCAACGACCGCGCGGCGCAGGTGATCCTGCGGATGGCGGCGGCCAATGGCGCGGCGCGGGTGATCGTGGGGCAGGGGGCGATCCTGTCGACTCCCGCCGCGTCGCATCTGATCCGGCTGAACCGGACCGACGGCGGCATCATCATGTCCGCAAGCCACAATCCCGGCGGCCCGAATGAGGATTTCGGGGTCAAGTTCAACATGCCGAACGGTGGCCCCGCGCCGGAAGGCGTCACCGAGGCGATGTACCAGCGCACGACCGAGATCACCGAATACAAGGTGATGGAGGCGCAGGACGTCGATCTTGGCCGCGTCGGGCGGCACCAGTTGGGGGCGATGGTGGTGGACGTGGTCGACCCCGTGTCGGACTATGCCGCGCTGATGGAAAGCCTGTTCGACTTTGCCGCGATCCGGGCGATGTTCGCGGCTGGGTTCCGCATGCGGATGGATGCGATGTGCGCCGTGACCGGGCCTTACGCGGTGGAAATCCTGGAGCACCGGCTGGGCGCCCCGCGGGGGACCTGCGTCAACGCAACGCCGCTGCCGGATTTCGGCGGCCTGCACCCCGACCCGAACCCGACCTGGGCCAGGGCGCTGATGGACGAGATGTTCTCGGACGCGGCGCCGGATTTCGGGGCGGCCTCGGATGGGGATGGCGACCGGAACATGGTGGTGGGGCGGGGGATCTATGTCTCGCCCTCCGACAGTCTGGCGGTGCTGGCGGCGAATGCGCATCTTGCGCCGGGCTATGCGGCGGGGCTGAAGGGCGTGGCGCGCTCGATGCCGACCAGCGCCGCGGCGGACCGGGTGGCGGATGCGCTGGGGATTGCCAAGTACGAGACTCCGACCGGATGGAAGTTCTTCGGCAACCTGCTGGACGCGGGCCGCGCCACGATCTGCGGCGAGGAGTCCTTTGGCACCGGGTCGGACCATGTGCGCGAAAAGGACGGGCTTTGGGCGGTGCTGCTGTGGCTGAACATCCTGGCGGTCAGGAAGCAGTCGGTGGCCGAGATCCTGCGGGAACATTGGGTGCGGTTCGGCCGCAACTACTACAGCCGCCACGACTTCGAGGCGATCGACACGGCGCGCGCCGAGGCGATGTTCGCAGCCCTTCGCGCGGGGCTGGCCGGCCTTCCGGGGCAGGTGGTCGAGGGGATGACCATCAGCGCGGCGGACGACTTTGCCTATACCGATCCGGTCGACGGCTCGGTCAGTCTGAAGCAGGGGGTCCGGGTGCTGTTCGGGGACGGCAGCCGCATTGTCTATCGCCTGTCGGGCACCGGCACCGAGGGCGCCACCCTGCGGGTCTATCTGGAGCGTTATGCGCCGGGGCCAGAGGGGCTGGACCTGGATGCGCAACAGGCGCTGGCCCCGGTGATCCGGGCGGCGCATGCCCTGGCGGGGATCGCGGCGCACACCGGGCGGACCGCGCCGGACGTCGTGACCTGAGACTAGACGGCCTCGGGCAATCCGCGCCAGCCGGTTGAAGTCCGCAGGAACCGGGCGCTGGCCGACGGGACAAAGGCTTCGCCCTGACGCGCCAGCCAGGCGTGCCGGGTGACGCTGTCGGCCCCGATCTCGATCAGAGCGAAATCGTTGGTGCCGGTCTTCAGCCGGGTCGAGATCGCGGTGCCGACCTGCAGGAACAGGACCCCGGCGGCGGTTTCGGCGAAACCGGTGTGGGGCATGTGGGTATGGCCGGACAGGACGATGTCGGTCCCGGCCCGCGCCAGGGTGCCCAGCGCGGCGTCGGCGTCGGCCATGTCGGCGGGCGTGCCGTCGGCAGCGGGCACCGGGGCGTGATGCAGCACCGCGATGCGCATTGCCTCCCGCGGGGCGGCGGCAAAGGTGGCCGTCAGCCGGTCGGTCGAGTGGCGGGTCAAGTGCCCGGACTTCCAGACCAGGGGGTTGGCCGTGTTGACCCCCTGGATGACGGCGCCGGGCAGCGTCAGGGTCGGTTCCAGCTCACGTCCGAAGGTGCTGCGGTAATTGGCAAAGGGCGCAAGCAGCCGCAGGCCCAGGTTGCCCAGCGGCATGTCATGGTTTCCCGGCACGACAAGCACCGGACCGGGAAGCCGGTCGACAAAGGCGCGGGCGGCAGCGAACTGCCCGGGCCTTGCGCGCTGGGTCAAGTCGCCAGAGATCACCGTCACATCCGGCCGCAGGTCCCGGGCCAGCGCCAGCAGCAGCGGCAGAAGCCGGTCGTCGACAGCTCCGAAATGGACGTCGGACAGATGAAGCAGCCGGATCATGCCGTCTTTCCGGCCACCGGATGCGCCGGAGGCACAATCACCTGCAACTGGTGATCGGCAAGCCTGATGCGCAACGGCAACCGCATCTTCAGCTTCTCGCCGTCCAGCGCGACCGAGATCCGTCGCCGTCCGCGCACTGAAACGGCGATTCTGCGCGGGGTCGAGACCAGGACATCGCGGCCGTGATCGACCCTGCGGCGGATCAGCTTCCAGGCCAGCCGCAGAAAGCCCAGACGGGTCTGCTGGTGTGCCAGGAACAGGACGAACCGGTCGTCGGAAATGGCCTCGGCACCTTCCAGGCCGAACTGATCCAGCTGATAGGCGGACCGGGCCACGAAAAGCATCGGCGTGCGGATCTGGTGGCGGGTCTCGTCCTGCAGGATGTCCATCCGGTAGGGGCGCTGAAAGCGCAGGATCGTTCGCAGCGACGCGATGTGGGCAAGGATGCGGTAGCGCCCGTAGCGGGCATAGGTCGCCTCGCGTTCTTCAAGGATCGCCGGGTAAAGCCCGATGGAGACGTTGTTCAGGAACACCCGGCCGTTCAGGGTGCCGACCGCGATGTCGTGCGCGGACCCGTCCAGGATGGCCTGCGCGGCCGCCTCGGCATCTTCGGGCATGCCAAGCCCGCGGGCAAAGTAGTTGAAGGTGCCCAACGGCAGGACGGCAAGCGCCGTGTCGCTTCCCGCCAGCGCATGCGCGACACCGGCCACGGTTCCGTCGCCGCCGGCGGCCACGATGATCCGGAAGCCATCCTGCAGCGCGCGCCTTGCCTCGTCCGCCGGATCGCCGGTGAAGGCGCGCAGTTCGGCCCGTGGCCCGAAGACCTGCATGGCGCGCTCGACCGCGCCGGCATTGCGCAGGGCCGTGCCGGAGCGCGGGTTCGAAAGCACACAGATATCGGGCCCGCGGACTGGCATTGTCACCTCGTGATCCTGCGGGATCTAGCTGCGCAGACCGGTTTCTTCCAGCAGCCCCAACCGCTTTGCCTCAAAGTAGTAGCCGCGGGCATACCACATCACCGCCTCATCCTCGGACCCGCCCGAAACCAGCCAGGCCCCGCGCAGATAGCGTCCGGCATAGGTCAGGTTGGTCTCGACATCGAGCAGACCCTCGGGCGGACCGCGGTATCCCATCGTCCGCGCCGTTTCGGGCAGGATCTGCATCAGGCCGAAGTAGGGCCCGTTGCGGGCGGCCGGATTGTAGCCGCTTTCGCGCTGGATCACCCGGTGCAGCAGGCTTTCGGGGATGTCGTGGATCTTCGCGTATCTGGCCACCAGCGCCATCATCTCGGGGCTCGCGCCAGGTGCCATCGCTGCGCGGGTTGCCGGCTGGGGCCTGCGTCCGCAGGCCGAGACGGCAGCTGCGGCGGCAAGAAGCACAAGGCTGCGACGGGACAGGATCATGGGACAGGCTCCGGTTCAGGCAGCCGGAGGGTTAGCGGGGGCGGGGGACGGATGCAACCCTGGGGCTTGATGCTGGGCGGCAAGTGGCGCGGGGGACCGGGATTGGTGAAACCGGCGCTGTCATTGCCCTGTTACCGAGCAGGTGCAGAAATCCGGCACGCCCCGGCAGTGCGATCACGAGCTTGGGGGTTGTCATGGCCTGAACGCCAGATATAGTGTCGATCAACGGGGCGGGACTCCCCGCCCTGCTGGCCTTGCGGCCAACGGGAGAAGCGCGGAGTCTTTGACGGAATGGACGGCGATTTCAGAACCCAGTTCGTGCGCGATCCCGCAGCACTGAAGCACTACCCGGCGCTGGTGCTGAACGCCGACTATCGCCCGCTGTCCTACTACCCGCTCAGCCTCTGGCCCTGGCAAGAGGCGATCAAGGCCGCCTTCCTGGACCGGGTGCAGATCGTCGCGGAATACGACCATGTCGTGCGAAGCCAGCGGCAAGAGTTCAGGATACCCTCGGTGGTTGTCCTGAAGGAATTCGTCAGACCCCAGAAGCGCGTGGCATTCACGCGCTTCAATCTTTTTCTGCGGGACGAATTCTGCTGCCAGTACTGCGGCGCCAAGGGTGACCTGACCTTCGATCACGTCGTGCCGCGGTCGAAAGGCGGGATCACCAGCTGGGAGAACGTCGTCGCGGCCTGCAGCCCGTGCAACCTGCGCAAGGGCTCGCGCACCTTGAAGCAGGCGGGGATGTATCTGAACCGGCTGCCGCGCACCCCTTCGGCCGAAGAGATGCAGTCGCATGGCCGCCGCTTCCCGCCGAACCATCTGCACGAAAGCTGGATGGACTACCTGTACTGGGACGCCGAGCTGGACGCCTGACGTCGGTCCAGCACAGCGGATTGCCGTTACAAATGCTTCACAAAACGGAACCGGAGTGATCTTCTGCGACTTCTCCTGCGGGGGGTGCAGAATGTTCACGGGACTGGAAGCGGCGGCGTTCAATCTTGCAGTTGCGCTGGCCTGCGGGGCGGTGATCGGCTCGGAACGACAGGTCCGGCAGCGGATGGCGGGCCTGCGGACCAATGCGCTGGTAGCATTGGGGGCCGCAAGCTTCGTCATATTCTCGGGTCTTTATCCGGACGAGGTCAGCCCGACCCGGGTGGCGGCGCAGATCGTGTCGGGGATCGGCTTTCTGGGGGCAGGGATCATCTTCCGCGACGGGTTCAATGTCCACGGGTTGAACACGGCGGCGACGCTGTGGTGTTCTGCGGGCGTCGGCATGATGGCCGGGAACGGCGCCTGGGAACATGCGCTGCTTCTGACCGGGATGGTGGTCTTCGTGAACCTGGGCCTGCGCCCCCTGGTCAAGCTTCTGAAGCATTACACGCGGGCCGGGATGCCGGTGATCAAGGCGTACCGGGTGCAGGTCGCTGTCAACTCTGCGCAAGAGGCCTCGGTGCGCAGCCTGATGTTGCGGACCTTGTCTCTGGGGGGGTTGCATATCTCGGAGATCGGCGCCACGCCGGGCGACCAGGACCATGTGCTGAACCTGTCGGCAACGGTGACGGCGGAAGTGGTGGGCGAAGCAGCTCTGGAACAGGCGGTGCAGCGTCTGGCCGCCGAGCCGGGGCTGATGCGCGTGCGCTGGGAGGCGCTGGAGGACGGCTGAGGTTTCCCCTGCCGCCCGGCAATGCTAGACAGAAGCCGGGTCAGGTTGTAGAAGTCCGCCGTTAGCGCTAACACAGCCCTCGCAGGAGACGATCATGGTTTCGCGTGTCATTCCGGTCGATGTCTTCGATCTGGTGATCTTCGGGGGCACGGGCGACCTGGCGCGCCGCAAGATCGTGCCGGGTCTTTACCGGCGTTTTCTTGCCGGGCAGATGGTGGCCGACAGCCGGATCATCGGGGCGGCCCGGGCAGACCTGACCGAAGACGCCTTTCGCGAGCAAGTTCGCGCGGCGATTGCCGAATTCGTCCCGAAGGCGCGGCAGGATGCAGCCGCGATCGAAAGCTTTCTGCAGCGCATCCGTTACGTCTCGATCGACGCGACGGGGACGGGGGGCTGGGCGGCGCTGAAAGCGCTGATGCGCGAGAACGTGGTGCAGGCCTTCTACTTCTCGGTGGCACCCAGCCTGTTCGGCGATATCGCGCAGCGCCTGTCCGAACACGGGATCGCCGATGCCTGGAGCCGGATCGTGGTGGAAAAGCCGTTCGGGCGCGACCTTGCCTCGGCCAGGGCGTTGAACGCGGTCCTGGCCCGGCACTTCACCGAGGCGCAGATCTACCGGATCGACCACTATCTGGGCAAGGAAACCGTGCAGAACCTGATGGCGGTGCGCTTTGCCAACATCCTGTTCGAGCCCTTGTGGAAGGCCGAATACATCGACCACGTCCAGATCACCGTGGCCGAAACCGTGGGCGTCGACGGGCGCGGGGCCTATTACGACACCTCGGGCGCGATGCGGGACATGGTGCAGAACCACCTGATGCAGCTTCTGTGCCTGATCGCGATGGAGCCGCCCTATCACTTCGACCCCGATGCCGTGCGCGACGAGAAACTGAAGGTGATCCGCGCGCTGAAGCCGGTCCCGCCAGAGGATATCGTGCGCGGGCAATACGGCGCGGCAAAGGGCGAAAAATCCTATGTCGTCCACTCGGAAAACCCTGGTTCCAAGACCGAAAGCTATATCGCGCTGAAGGTGCAGATTTCCAACTGGCGCTGGCAGGGGGTGCCGTTCTACCTGCGCACCGGCAAGCGGCTGCGGGCGCGGGCCAGCGAAATCGCGATCACCTTCAAGCAGCCGCCGCATGCGATCTTCGACGATGCCAGCGGCTGGCACGAAAACGTGCTGGTCATCCGGTTGCAGCCGAACGAGGGCATGCATCTGATGGTGATGATCAAGGAACCGGGTCCCGGCGG
>PNNE01000406.1 GCA_013824055.1 Rhodobacter sp.
CTTGGATGCCGTGCAGTCGGACGAGGCGACGATGGCCTCGCCGGTCGACATCTCGGTCTTTGGCGGCTACTTCCCGTTCGCCACCCGCTTCAGCCTCGATGTGCCGGCGCTGTTCCAGTACTACGGGCTGAAGGAGATCTGGGAAGAAGCCTATGCCGAGGTCGAGGGCGTGACCTGGCTTTCGGCCGGGGCCTGGGACCCCTTGCACATCTTCACCGTCGACAAGCCGATCCGCAGCCTGGCCGACATGCAGGGGCTGCGCGTCTTCGGCGTGCCGACGGCGGGCAGGTTCCTGTCGCAATACGGCCTGATCCCGGTGACGATCCCGTGGGACAACGTCGAGGTCGCGATGCAGACCGGCGAGATTGACGGCGTGGCCTGGTGCGGCTTTACCGAAGCCTACGAGGTGGGCTGGGCGGATGTCTGCAAATATGCGCTGACCAACTCGGTCACCGGGGCGTGGTTCGGCAGCTACTTCGCCAACACCGCCAGCTGGGCGAAAGTCCCGCCGCATCTGCAACAGCTGTTCAGAAGCACCATCGACCAGTCGCACTATTACCGCCAGGTCTGGTACTGGGGTGGCGAGGCCAGGCTGCGGGTCGAAGGCGAAAAGATGGAGCTGACCTCGCTTCCGGCCGAGGAATGGGCGCAGGTTCTGTCCGATTCCACGGTCTTCTGGGACGAGGTTGCGGCATCGTCGCCGCGGTCGGCCAAAGTCATCGAAGCGTTCAAGAAATATGCCGACACGATGGTAAAGGCCGGATATCCCTATCGCTGATCCCGGTCAGGACGGTCGGCGCGCCCGGTCCGGGCGCGCCGAAGCTGCCCGACCCCTGCTGACCTCCAGGCTCAGCGTCGAGACGGCAGCCCGCCGCACCCACCAGGCCATTCGCAAGCCTCAGGCGCTCCTTGCGGCCATCACGGGTTGGTGACTTCGTGCGGAAGGCGCAGGCGCTCATGTAACAGGACGGCGTCAATCGCGAACAGGCAGGCAGGGAATGCGCAGTTGATGGACGATTGGGGCACTTTGCTTGCCGAGGCGAACTCTGGCGACAGCCGGGCCTATGCCGCCTTTCTGCGCACGATCACGCCGGTCTTGCGCGGTATCGTCCGGGCCAAGGCGGGCGGTCTGGGCGAGGCGATCTGCGAGGACGTGCTGCAGGAGGTGCTGCTTGCGGTTCACCTCAAGCGGCACACCTGGCAGGTCGGTGCGCCAGTGCGGCCCTGGCTTTACGCCATCGCGCGCTACAAGGTCGTCGACGCCTTCCGGGCGCGTGGCGGCAAGGTCGAAGTGCCGATCGAGGATTTCGACGAGATCCTTGCTGCCGAGGCCGGACCCGACCCGACCGAGGCGGCCGACATGGCCAGGATGATCGGGCTTCTGGACGACCGCTCGGGGCGGCTGGTCCGGATGATCGGGATCGAGGGGGCCAGCGCGGCCGAGGCCGGGCAGGCCCTGGACATGACGGAAGGCGCGGTCCGCGTGGCCCTGCATCGCGCCTTCAAGACACTGGCCGCCCTACGGGAAAGGCACCTGCAATGAAGACCGACGACCTGATTTCGGCGCTTGCCGCCGACAGCCGGACAGAGCCGCCCCTGAAGGCGTTCCTGTGGCCTGCGCTGGCTTTGGCGCTGGCCGTGGCGGTGCTGGCGGTCTGGGTCGCGCTTGGGTTCCGCGATGATCTTCTGGCGTCGCTGGGCGACCCTTTCTCGGTGATGCGCTTTGTGCTGACCGCGGCCTTGGGGGGGCTGGGGGTGCGGCTTGCGCTGGTTCTGGCCCGGCCCGAGGGGCGCAGCCTGGCCCGGCTCTGGCCAGTGGCGGTGCCGGTGGCGGCGGCGCTGGGGCTGCTGGTCCTGGCCTATGGCTCGACGCCGGCCGAGGGGCGGCAGATGGCGCTGGTCGGCAAGACGATGACCACCTGTCTGGTGACGATCCCGCTTTTGTCGGTCCTGCCCGTGGCGGCGATCCTGGCCGGCTTGCGCCGGGGGGCCACGACCTCGCCCGCGCTTGCCGGCTTTGCGGCGGGGCTTGGCGGCAGTGGCCTTGCGGCAATGGCCTATGCCTTGCACTGCACCGAGGACAGCCCGCTGTTCTACGTCACCTGGTACGGCCTGGCGATTGGCGGGGTCACGCTGGCGGCGACCCTGATCGGGGCGCGGGTCCTGCGCTGGTAGCGTGGGACCCCAGGGCAGGGCCTCGAACCCGTCGACCGTCATTTCGCTGGCCTTTGGGACCCTGATCACAAGCCGCGCCCCGGCCGACCCGATCCTGGCCGACCCGATCCCGGCCGACCCGATCCCGGCCGACCCGATCCCGGCCGACCCGATCCCGGACCGGCCATCACCAGCCGGCGGAAAGGATGGGCTTGACAGACTCTGCCGTTTCATGACACCGATGTCATGACACCGATGTCACTCTCCGGGTGAGGTCGCAAGCTTCGGGGAGGGGGCATGTCGACAATCTATGATGTTGCGCGCCGTGCCGGGGTCTCGCCGAAGACGGTCAGCCGGGTGCTGAACTCGGACGGTCCCGTGGGCGAAAAGACCCGCGAGGCAGTGGAAGCCGCCATGCGCGAGCTGGGCTATGTGCGGTCCAACGCCGCACGGATGATGCGGGCGCAGAAGTCCGGGATCATCGGGCTGATCACCGGCGCGATTTCCACCAAGAACCAGCCCTCGACCCAGCAGGGCCTGCCCGACCTCTACATCGTCCAGGGCATCCAGCGGGCGCTGGAATCCTCGGGCATGACGGTGATGATCGCCGATACCGCCGGGCGCAACGACCGGGTGCCGCATCTGATCGACACCTTCCTGTCGCACCGGGTCGAAGGGCTGATCTATGTCGCCGAATACCACCAGGAAGTGAACCTGACGCAGTTGCCCGACGACACGCCGCTGGTGCTGGCCAACTGCTTCGATGCGCGCGGGACGCCTGCGGTCGTCCCCGACGACCGGCGGCTGCAGCGCGACCTGGTCCGGCGGCTGATCGCGGCGGGACACCGGCGGATCGCCTACCTGTCGCTGCGCCCGGACATGGTGGCGGGCCGGTTGCGCCCGCAAGGCTACCGCGAGGCGCTGGAGGAGGCGGGACTGCCCTTCGATCCCGCCCTGTTGCAGCACGTCGATTTCGACCAGCCGGAAATCGGCCCGCAGCTGCTGTGGGACACCATCGACCGGATGCTGCAGCTGGACCAGCCGCCGTCGGTCCTGTGCTGCGGCAACGACCAGATGGCGATGATGGTCTATGGCATCCTGCGCAGCATGGGCCGCAAGGTGCCCGACGAGATCGGCGTCGCCGGTTTCGACAACTACCGTGCCATCGCCGAGACGCTGTATCCGCCGCTGACGACGGTGGACCTGCCCTACAACGCCATCGGCGTCCGCGCGGGCGAGCGGTTGATGCAACTGATTTCCGGCGACGGCCGGAATGACCACAGCCCGGTGCAGGTGGCCGGCCCTGTGCACTGGCGCGCCTCGGTCACCGAGCTGCGCCCCGAGAACGTGATAAGTTTCAAAACCCCAAGGGAGGAAAAGCAATGAAGATGTTCACCCTGGCGGCCTCGGCCGCGATCCTGGCCTGGGGCTCTGCCGCCCAGGCGCAGCAGGCCCTGTCGATGTGGTACCACGGCGCCGGGAACGAGGTCGAAAGCAGGATCATCAACCAGATCATCGCCGACTTCAACGCCAGCCAGACCGACTGGAAGGTCGAGCTGCAAAGCTTTCCGCAAGCCGCCTACAACGATTCCGTCGTTGCCGGTGCGCTGGCCGGCAATCTGCCCGACATCCTGGACGTCGATGGGCCGGTGATGCCGAACTGGGCCTGGGCGGGCTACATGCAGCCCCTGCAGATCGACGAGTCGAAGATCGAAAACTTCCTGCCGGGCACCAAGGGCTATTGGGATGGCAAGCTTTATTCGATCGGCCTGTGGGATGCGGCGGTCGCCCTGGTGACGCGCCAGTCCTATCTGGACGAGCTGGGACTGCGGACTCCGACGCTGGAACAGCCCTGGACCAAGGACGAATTCATGGCCGCGCTGGATGCCGCCAAGGCGTCGGGCAGGTTTGAATATGCCTTCGACCCCGGCATGGCCTGGACTGGCGAATGGTATCCCTACGCCTTCTCGCCCTTCCTGCAATCCTTCGGCGGCGACATCGTCGACCGCTCGACCTACCTGACCGCGGAAGGCGCCCTGAACGGCGAGGCCGCGATGGCCTTCGGCGAATGGTGGCAGGGTCTGTTCAAGAACGGCTATGCCCAGGCGACACAGGACCCGGCTGACCGGGACGGCGGCTTTGTGGCGGGCAAGTATGCCTTCTCGTGGAACGGCAACTGGGCCGCGCTGAACGCGCTGAACGCGTTCCCCGACACCGTGTTCCTGCCTGCGCCCGACTTTGGCAACGGCCCGAAGATCGGCGCGGCAAGCTGGCAGTTCGGCATCTCGGCCACCTCGAAGTTCCCGGAAGGCGCCTCGGCCTTCATCGAGTTCGCTCTGCAGGACAAGTATCTGGCCGCCTTCTCGGACGGCATCGGGCTGATCCCGGCGACCAGGACCGCTGCGGCGATGACCGAGAACTACAAGGAGGGCGGGCCGATGGAGGTGTTCTTCGGTCTGACCGAGGCGCAGGCGCTGGTCCGGCCGGTGACTCCGGGCTACGTGGTGCAGGCCAAGGTCTTTGAAAAGGCGCTGGCCGACATCGCCAACGGTGCCGACGTGGCTTCGACGCTGGATGCTGCCGTCGACGAGATCAACGCCGACATCGAGAAGAACGGCGGCTACGGCCACTAAGGCCATTCGGTCCCGGCTGACGCCGGGGCCGGGTTCTCCCCAGAACTTCGGCTGGCGTTTCGCCGCCAGCCACCTTTCCCCCTTTCGCATCGAGGCGATCATGGCGTCGAAGTTCACCGTGTCGAACCGGACGGGCTGGCTGATGGCGGGACCTGCGATCCTGCTGATCGCCGGATTCGTGATCCTGCCCTTCTTCCTGGCCATTGCCTTTTCCTTCACCAACCAGCGCCTGATCTCGCCCAACCCGACCGAGTTCGTGGGCCTGGCGAACTATCGCCAGCTGCTGGGCGTGACGATGGTCACGCTGGAGCCGGTCCGCGATGACACCGGCGCCATCGTGATGCAGGACGGCGAACCGGAATACCCCTCGCTGCGTGCCCTGACCCGCAACAACCCCGACCGTCCCGACCTTGCGGGCATGCGTGAGTGGTTCAGCTTCTCGCTGGGCGGCGAGGACCGCACCTACGTCCTGGCCCGCGACGTGGTCTTCATGAAGGCCGTCGTCAACACCTTCATCTTCGTCCTGATCGTCGCCCCGGTTCAGGCCGCCCTCGCGCTTGGCCTGGCGCTGCTGATCAACCAGCGTCTGCGCGGGATCAACGTCTTTCGCGCGATCTATTTCATGCCGGTCGTGGTCTCGATCGTCGTCGTCTCGCTCTTGTGGCGGCTGATCTATGACGGCCAGTCGGGCCTTTTGAACAACCTGCTCGGCGCCATCAGCTTCGGGATGATCGAGCCGGTGAACTGGCTCGGCAACCCCTCCACCGCGCTTGGGGCAATCATCGCCATGTCGATCTGGCAGGCGGTGGGCTTCCACATGGTCATCTGGCTGTCCGGCCTGCAGACCATCTCGCCCACGCTTTACGAGGCCGCCGCCATCGAGGGCGCGTCGAAATGGCAGGTGTTCCGCTACATCACCTGGCCGGGCCTGCGAAACACGGCGATCCTGATCCTGATCGTCATCACCATGCAGGCCTTTGGTCTCTTCGCCCAGATCGACGTCATGACGAACGGAGGCCCGCTGGACAGCACCCAGACCATCGTCTTCCAGGCCATCGAGCGCGGCTATGGCAAGCAGGACATCTCGGGCGGGTCGGCGATCTCGGTGATCCTGTTCCTGATCGTGCTGTCGATTTCGCTCATCCAACGCTGGCTCACGCGGGAGAAGACCTGATGGCCATGATAGCTGCCGACAACCGCGGCCTTCGGCTGGTGACGCGCTACGCCGTCCTGGTGCTGATCGCGATCATCTTCGTCTTCCCGCTGGTCTTCATGCTGATGTCCAGCCTGAAGCCCGACCAGCAGCTCTTGCAGGACTCCGGCAACCTGCGCGCCTTCCTGCCGGTGGGTGACATCAGCCTGCAGAACTATACCGACGCCTTCCAGCGCGCGCCGGTGGCGACATTCGTCTTCAACTCGGTCCTCGTGACCGGAATCACCGTGGCCCTGTCGCTGCTGCTTTGCTCGGCGGCCGGGTTCGCCTTTGTCTTCGTGCGCTGGAAGGGCCGCGACACGCTGCTTGCCCTGCTCCTTGCCACGCTGATCCTGCCCTTCGAGACCATCGCCATCCCGCTCTTGATGATGGTCGCGCACCTGCCCTGGGTCGGGTTCGACGGCGTCAGCTGGGGCTGGCTGAACAGCTACCGCGTCCAGATCATTCCCTTCATCGCCGATGGCCTGACGGTCTTTCTGTTTGTCCAGTACTTCAAGGACCTGCCGGGCGAACTGATCGAAGCCGCCCGCGTCGAGGGTGCGTCCTGGTGGCAGATCTACCGCAGGATCGTCATGCCGCTGTCCGGGCCGATCTTCGCCACGGCGGCGATCCTGAAGTTTCTGGTGATGTACAACCAGTATCTCTGGCCGCTCATGGTCACACAGGAGGAAGGCTACCGCCCGGTCATGGTCGGGTTGCAGTACTTCTTCCAGCTCAACGTCGCCTGGGGCGAGGTCATGGCCTACCTGAGCATGATCACGGTCCCCGTCCTTGCCTTCTACCTTTACCTGCAGAAAGCCTTCATCGCGTCGATCGCATCGACCGGCGTGAAGGGCTGAGGAGTCCGAACATGTCCTTCAAACACAACGATCTCTGGTTCTGGGACAGCTGGTATGTCCAGGATGGCGACATCTGGCACGGCTATTTCCTGCAGGCGCCGAAGTCGCTGATCGACCCCGACGCCCGCCACCTGAACGCAACCCAGCGCCATGCGGTGTCGCGGGACCTGACCAACTGGACCGACATGGGCACGACCTTCGAGCCGCAGCGCAAGGGTGCTGCCTGGGACGACAGCACGACCTGGACCGGGTCGGTGGTCAAGGGCGACGACGGGCTTTGGCACCTGTTCTACACCGGAACGCAAAAGTCCGAGCAGTCGCTTTACCAGCGCGTCGGCCACGCGACCTCGAAAGACCTGCACAACTGGACCCGCGTCGGCGACGGGTTGGCGCTGGACCTGACCGGGCCCAACGCCGACTGCTATGAGAAGGACCACGTCCTCGGCCACTGGCACGACCGGGCGATGCGCGACCCCTGGGTGATGCGCGACCCCGACGGCAAGGGCTGGCTGATGTATTTCACCGCCCGCGTTCCCGGCGTGCCGGAACCGAACGCCGGCGGGGCCGTCGGCTTTGCCACCTCGCCCGACCTGATGACCTGGACCCTGCAACCCCCGGTCTTCCACGGCGGCTTTGGCCAGCTGGAGGTGCCGCAGGTCTTTCAGGTCGGCGCGCACTGGTATTGCCTGTTCTGCACCTCGTCGACGCATTGGTCGGACCAATACCGCCGCGACAACCCCGAGACGCCCGTCACCGGCAGTCACTACCTGATCGCCGACCACCCGCGCGGCCCCTGGCGCATCGCCCCCGGTCCCTTCCTGGACGGGGCGGAACCCTGCCGCCGCTACGCCGCCCGCATCGTGGACGGCCCTCAGGGTCTGGTCATCCTGGGCTTTGCCGACAGCGGCAAGGCGACCTTCGGCGGCTACGTGATGGACCCCGAGCCGGTGACCATCGGCCCGGACGGACGACTGCACCTTGAACCTCTCGCACAGGCGGCAGAGTAGCACATGGCACGGATTTCCCTGAAGAACCTGAAGAAGAGCTATGGCCAGACCCATGTGATCAAGGGCGTCGACATCGAGATCGACGACGGCGAGTTCTGTGTCTTCGTCGGCCCGTCGGGCTGCGGCAAGTCAACGCTGCTGCGGATGATCGCCGGGCTGGAGGACATCTCCTCGGGCGAATTGCAGATCGGCGAGAGGGTCGTGAACGACCTGCCCCCGGCGCAGCGCGGCGTGGCGATGGTGTTCCAGTCCTACGCGATCTTCCCGCACATGACGGTGCGCGAGAACGTGGCCTTCGGGCTGACGATCTCGGGCGCGTCGAAGGCGGAAAAGGACGCCAAGGTCGCCGAGGCCGCCCGCATCCTGCAGATGGAACACCTTCTCGACCGCCGCCCGTCGCAGCTGTCCGGCGGCCAGCGCCAGCGCGTCGCCATCGGGCGGGCCATTGTCAGGAAGCCGCAGGTGTTCCTGTTCGACGAGCCGCTGTCGAACCTGGACGCCGCCCTGCGGATGGACATGCGGATGGAGATCGGCAAGCTGCACCAGCAACTGGGCGCCACGATGATCTACGTCACCCACGACCAGGTCGAGGCGATGACGCTGGCCGACAAGATCGTGGTGCTGAAGGACGGCATGGTCATGCAGATCGGCGCGCCGATGGACCTTTACCACGACCCGGCGAACCTGTTCGTCGCGGGGTTCCTTGGTGCGCCGTCGATGAACTTCCTGAAGGTCAAGGTGCTGGGCGTGAACGGCGGCAAGGTGCTGGTGTCCAATGGCGCGCTGGACCCGGTCGAGGTTTCGGGCAAGCGGGCGTTGTTCAAGGTCGGCGACGAGGCGATCCTGGGTTTGCGGCCGCAGTATCTGGCGGTCGCGCAGGGGGCGGGACGCTTGCATGGCGCAGTTGCGCTGACCGAACGGCTTGGTGCCGAGACGGTGGTCGAGATCGCGCTCAAGGACGGCAACCCGCTGATTGCGGCGCTGTCACATGACGCGGTGTTCGGGATCGGCGCGCAGATGAACCTGGATTTCGACCCCGACAAGGCGCATCTCTTCCCGAACGAGCCGGGCGCGGGAAGTGTTGCCAAGCACTGACCGCCCGCAACCACCTTTCTGATCTGAAACACGTTTTCACGTTTGCCCGCCGGGGACGGATCGCGCCTCAGATCCCCCCGATCGCCGTGGCGAGCCGAAAGCTGATCGCCTCGGCGATGTGGGGCTTCCTGACCGTCGGGCTTGCCTCCAGGTCGGCGATGGTCCGCGCCACCCGCAGCACCCGGTGATAGCCCCGCGCCGACAGCCCCATCCGTTCTGCAACCCGCCCGATCAGCGCCTTGCCCTCGGCATCCGGTGCGGCGTGCTCTTCCAGCGCGCCGCCTTCCAGGTCGGCATTGACCCGCAGATCGGGCGCCTCCGCGAACCGGATGGCCTGCCGGTCCCGCGCGGCCGCGACGCGCGCGGCGATGGTGGCAGAGCTTTCCCCGCTGGCTGGCAGATCAAGGTCGGCGAAGGCCACCGGCGGAACCTCGACCCGCAGGTCGAACCGGTCCATCAGCGGTCCCGAAATCCGGCCCAGATAGTCCTCGCCACAGATCGGCGCCCGTCCGCAAGCGCGGGAGGGGTCCGACAGGTAGCCGCATTTGCAGGGGTTGGCGGCCGCGATCAGCAGGAACCGGCAGGGATAGCGGATATGCGCGTTGGCCCGGGCAATCATCACGCTTCCCGTCTCGATCGGCTGGCGAAGCGTATCGAGGACCGTCCTGGGGAACTCCGGAAACTCGTCCAGGAAAAGGACGCCGTTGTGGGCCAGACTGATCTCGCCGGGCTTGGCCCCCTTGCCGCCGCCGACGATGGCGGCCATCGAGGCCGTGTGGTGGGGTTCGCGGAACGGCCGGTCGCGGGAAATGCCGCCTTCCGACAGAAGCCCCGCAAGCGAATGGATCATCGAGGTCTCCAGCGCCTCGGGTGCCGTGAGCGGCGGCAGGATGCCGGGAAGGCGGGCGGCCAGCATCGACTTTCCCGAGCCGGGGGTGCCGACAAGGAACAGGTGGTGGCGGCCCGCCGCAGCGATTTCCAGCGCCCGCTTGGCGCGTTCCTGCCCCTTCACCTCGCGGAAGTCGCGGAGGCTGCGGCTTCCGGTGACCTCGCCCGCCTCGGCGGGAAGGATCGGCGCGCGGCCGGTGTAATGGTGCAGCACCTCTTCCAGCGAGGCTGCGGCAAGGACCTGTGTCGCGCCGACCCAGGCGGCCTCGGCGCCGCAGGCCTTTGGGCAGAGCAGCGCGCGATCCTCGACGGCGGCGGCCATCGCGGCGGGAAGGGCTCCGGCGACGGGAACGATGCGGCCGTCAAGGGAAAGCTCGCCCAGCGCGACGGTGCCCTCGACATCCTCACGCGGGATGATCTCCAGCGCGGCGAGCAGGGCGATGGCGATCGGCAGGTCGAAGTGCGAGCCTTCCTTGGGCAGGTCGGCCGGCGAGAGGTTGACGGTGATCCTTTTGGCGGGCAGCGCGATGGAAAGGGCCTGAAGCGCGGCGCGGACGCGTTCGCGGGCCTCGGAGACGGCCTTGTCGGGCAGGCCGACCAGAGTGAAGGCGGGCGCTCCGGGGGTGACGGCGCACTGCACCTCGACCAGGCGGGCCTCGACGCCCTCGAAGGCGACGGTATAGGCGCGGGCGGTCATGCGGCGTGCCTGTGGGTCGGGACGGTTATTGAATCGAGCGCGTTCCGCGCCGGCCTTTTGTCTCGCCTCTGCGCGCGAAGGGCGCGCAACCGGCTCGGGCGTGCTCCGCAGGGGATATCTGGTGCCAGGTGAAAGGCGGCGGATTTCCCCGGTAGCCCCTGATCTGGTTCGTGAGCTGGTTCGTGAAGTCCGCACATGTGCCCCACCCGATTCACCTTGGTTAACAGGTAGGGCGAAATGGTTTACGAGTGGTAAAGGGCCATGAACTCCGGCCAGGCTTCGGCATCGGCCAGGGTCTTGTCACGACAGAATGCGTTGCAAAAGCCGAAGCGGCGGCCGTAAAGCTGCAAGGCATGGGTGACGGGCTGGCCGGAACAGGGGCAGGTCGCGTTCACGGTGTCGGCGCAGTCCGCCGGCCTGGCGGGCAGCGGCACGGGGCCGGGCCAGTCGCGCCGGGGGTAGTCGCGGCGGTAGAACTCTTGATCGGCGCCGTCCACCAGGCCCATCGCGCGCCAGCGGCGGAAGCTGGGGTGGGCGAGGTGGGCGTTCACGTAAAGCATGGCGTCAGCGTTGACCGGCAGGTTGTAGGTTGCGATGCGGCTGGCGACCGGGGCGAAGAAGGCATCGGCCGCGGAATAGGCGCCGCAGAGCCAGGGCGTGGCGGAGTGCGTCGTCTCGCGCGCCCAGGACCAGAGCGTCTCCAGCCGGCGCAGGTCGGCCAGGACGTCCGGGGGCGGCTGGCAGTCGGTGTAGCTGACGCGCAGGTTCATCGGGCAGAAGCTGCGCAGCGCGGTGAAGCCCGCGTGCATCTCGGCGGCAAGGACGCGGCCGGTGGCACGGGCGTGCGGGTCTGTCGGCCAGATCCCGGCGCCGGGGTGGCGGGTGGCCAGCTCCTCGGCGATGGCGATGGTTTCGGGGACGATCGAGCCCTCGGGCGTGCGCATCGTCGGCGCGGTCCTGGCCGGGAAGAAGTCCTTGAGAACGTCGGCGAGTTCGTCGGTGTAAAGCCGGGCGGAGAGGGTGCGCACGGGGATGCCGAAGGCGTCGAAGAGGAGCCAGCCGCGCAGGCTCCAGCTGGAATAGGCCCGGTCGCCGATCACCAGATCATAGGTCATGAGGTTTGTCCTTTCGCGCGCAGTGAAGCGGGTCGCGGTCGGGAAGGGAAACGATGAATCGTGCGGATCGCCATCACGGGCGGTGATTGACCGCGTGAACCTGGGGTGGGTCCAGCGTCAGGCAGGTGACGGAGAGGTTGTCGATCCTGTGCCCGAAGGCCTGGGTCGCGGACAGCCCTCCGGCGCGCTGCAGGGCCGCGAGGATCGGGCCGAAATGCGCCACGACGATCAGGTCGGGGGCCTGGCCATGCAGACGGTCGAGCGCGGCCCAGGTGCGGGTGCTGAGGTCGTTCCAGCTTTCGCCGCCAGGCGGGCGGATGTCGCCGGGGGTGTCCCAGAAGGCGCGGATGAGGTCGGGGGTCTCGGCCTCGACGTCGGCGAAGCCCCGGCGTTCCCATTGACCGAAGTGGATTTCCCGCAAGGCGGGATCCTGGGGCAGTCGCCGGCGCGGGCCAAGCGCGTCGGCAGTGGCAACGGCGCGGGAGAGATCGGAGGAGATGACCGGGGCGTCGGCGGGCAGATGCGCCCGAAGTCGCGCGAGGGCGGCTGTGTCGGAAAGATCGGCGGGCAGGTCGGTCCAGCCGATCATCGCCTTCGCATGGGTGGGGCCGTGGCGGACTAGCCAGAAGCGGGTCATGGGACACTCGATTGAATTGGGAAGCGCGGGGGTAGGGTGGGCAATACTGCCCACCTTCCCGGCGTCAGGGAAGCGCGCCCTTCAGCACCAGTGGCAGCCCCGCGATCACGGTGACGACCAGCCCGGCCTCGGCTGCAAGGCGCTGGTTGAGGCGGCCCTGCTCATCCCTGAAACGCCGGGCCAGCGCATTCTCGGGAACAATTCCCCAGCCTGTTTCGTTGGAGACGATGACGACCGGCACCTTGCAGCCGGCGAGCGCGGCCAGAAGCTGTGCCGCCTCGGCGGAAAGGTCGTGGTCGGCCAGAAGGTGGTTGGTCAGCCAAAGCGTGGCGCAATCGACAAGGACGGCTTCGCCCGGCTGGGCCTGGGACAGGGCGGCGGCAAGATCAAGCGGGGCCTCGACCGTCGTCCAGGCCGGGCCGCGCTGGGAGCGGTGGCGGGCGACGCGGTCGCGCATCTCGTCGTCCCAGGCCTCGGCGGTGGCGATGTAGCGGCGGGGGCGGCCTGTCGCCGTGACCAGGCTTTCGGCGAAGGCGGATTTTCCCGACCGCGCGCCGCCGATGACAAGAGTGAGGGGCGGGAGTGATCCGGTCACGGGATTGCCTCGTAGAAGGGACAAGAACAGGCGGAAGAGCCGCGGCACGACGATCTGGAGGTGGTCATGGCACTGGACGGATATAGCGATCACGGCGTGTCGCGCCAAGCGATGAAGGCCGAGCTTCTTGATGCGGAAACCGAGCTGCGGCTGGCCCGGGCCTGGCGCGATCACCGGGATGAACGGGCGCTGCACCGGCTGATCACCGCCTACATGCGCCTGGCGATCAGCATGGCGTCGAAGTTCCGCCGCTATGGCGCGCCGATGAACGATCTGATCCAGGAAGCAAGCCTGGGCCTGATGAAGGCCGCCGACAAGTTCGACCCGGAGCGCGGGGTGCGGTTT
>PNNE01000249.1 GCA_013824055.1 Rhodobacter sp.
GGTCGACCGTGAAGCCGCCCTTGACCCGACCGAAGATCGCGCCATCGACGCGCTGCTCGGCGGCATAGGCTTTTTCCAGACGGTCCCAGGCTTCCTCGCGGCGGGCCTTTTCACGGCTGATCTGGGCTTCGCCACGAGCGTTCTCGACGCGGTCCAGGTACACTTCGACGGTGTCGCCAACGTTGATGTTGGGCTGCTCACCGGGGTTCGCGAATTCTTTCAGGTCGATGCGGCCTTCCATCTTGTAGCCGACATCGATGATGGCCTGGCCCGCTTCGATCGCGATGACCCGGCCCTTGACGACAGTGCCCTCTTCGGGGGTGTCGATCTCGAAGCTTTCCTTCAGAAGGGCTTCGAAGTCTTCCATGGTTGCTTTAGCGCACATATAGATCAGTTTCCTTTTCACGTGTTTTCACAGGCCATGCGGTTGGCTCCGCCGGTCTTGCCTCAAACGAAAAACACGACCGACCGGAAAACCGACGGACGCTTTCTCTTCAGGATGGGGGGCCTATAGCCGCATCAGTCGGGTGAGGCAAGGGAAAGTGGGTCGCTACGGGCCCTTGGCGAGTCGCCCCGCCACCACCGCGCAGGCCGCTGCCACCGCCTCATCAATCCCCAGCTCGCTTGTGTCGATCACCACGGCCTCCGCCGCCGCCCGCAGCGGAGCATCGGCCCGGCCCATGTCGCGGGCATCGCGGTCCTGCACCTCGGCCAGCACGCGCGCCTTGTCGCCGCCCACCTCAAGCCAGCGCCGATGCGCGCGGACCTGCGCGCTGGCGGTGACGTAAAGCTTCACCTCGGCCTCGGGGCAGATCACCGTGCCGATATCGCGCCCGTCCAGCACCGCGCCACCCTCGCTGCGGGCAAAGCGGCGCTGAAAATCGACGAGAGCCGCCCGCACCTCGGGGATCGCAGCAACGCGGCTGGCCGCCTGCCCCGCCTCCAGCGTGCGCAGATCGTCGCGGTCCAGGTCCTCGGGCGTCAGCTGCCGCGCGGCCTGGGCCGGGTCGCCGCCCTTCACCCCCACCGCGCGATACAGCAATCCCGTATCCAGATGGCGCAAGCCGAAACGCCCGGCCACCGCCCGGCTGATCGTGCCCTTGCCCGCCGCTGCCGGCCCGTCGATTGCCACCGTAAAGATCATCGGCTTGCCCCTGCGCCCGCTCTGGGATGCAAGGGCCGATTAGGACGAAACGCACAGACGGTGAAGCGCTTTTTGCACATGGATCGTGCAACCCGTGCCCGTAGGGTGGGCAATCTGCCCACCGCCGGTTGAAGATTGCCGCTCCAACCCCTTGAAAAGGCTTGTCCGCAACCCGCCGACCGCAGGCCTGTTGCATGAATTTCGCTTGGATTCGCGATGCAACCTGCCTATCTTCGCTTTTGCGACGTTAACTTTTCGACCACTGTCTCCGACCATCGGCCACAGCAATCGACCACAAGCTGACGGGGCCAAGCCGCCGCATCCCGCGGGCGGGACGACAGACAGGAGAGTTCACGATGGCCAAGGGCACCGTGAAATGGTTCAACGAAACCAAGGGTTACGGCTTCATCGCGCCAGAGGGTGGCAGGAAGGACGTCTTCGTCCACATCACCGCGCTGGAGCGTGCGGGCCTTCGCAGCCTGAAGGACGGCCAGCCGGTCACCTTCGACATCGAAGCCGGTCGTGACGGTCGCGAAAGCGCGACCAACCTGGCGCTGGCATAAACGATCCGGGGGCGGTTCGCCGCCGCCCCCCTTCCTTCAGTTCATCGTCATCATGGCGCGGTCGCGCAGCACGTGGTCAAGACCAAGCCGAAAGCTGGCATCCGACGCATCCTCGGGCAGACACACTGCCGTGCGGCGGCCAAGCGGGTAGGCAGGCACGTCGAACTCGGCGCTGATCAGCATGACCCGCATCCTGGCCGCACCGGCGATCAGCGCGGCAATCGCGCGCTCGGCCCCGGCGACCCCGCCAAACCCGTCGCAGTCCATGACGAACAGGTCATAGCCGAACGGATCTTCCAGGATCGTGGCGACGGCCTCGTCCAGGTCGTCGGTCACATCCACCAGGCTGCCAAGGTCAGCCAGACGACTTGCAGTGCGGCCACCGGAGCTGTCACTGAGAAGCATGACCCGGACGCCCAGGCTGTGCTGCTGCACCTTCTGGCGGCCGGTCTGAATGAATGTCTGCACGCGCACCCCTCCACTACCTCCTGCCAATCTCGCTGAACAATGCGGAGAGCATTCGCCGGAATAAAGGAAACTTGCAGGAAAAACTGCCGAACCGCGCCACATTCAAGCCAAGGTTGCCGACCCGGCAGCCGCAGTCAACGCTCCGGTTGCAAGACTCGGCCCAGCTTGAAGCGGTAGTACCCATCGCGATCCTGTTAACCTATTCTGCCCCGAACTGCAGCCCTTGAATGGATGCTTGCCCGATTCGCGAAAAGGCCTCTGTATGAATCGTCACACGAACATGACTTTCCTCGACTTGCGCCAGGACCTTGCGGCCGCCTTCCGCTGGACGGCGCGACTTGGCCTGCACGAGTCGGTGGCGAACCACTTTTCCCTTGCCGTGAACCCCGAGGGCACCCGGTTCCTGATCAATCCGAACGGCCGGCACTTCAGCCGGATCACCGCCACCTCCCTGGTCGAGATCGACGCCAACGACTCCGCGACCATGTCCCGCCCCGACGCGCCCGATCCCACCGCCTGGGGCCTGCACGGGTCGATCCATCGCGCCTGCCCGCATGCAGTCTGCGTCATGCATGTCCATTCGATCCACGCCACCGTCCTTGCCAGCCTTGCCGATTCCCGGCTTCCTGCCATCGACCAGAACACCGCGATGTTCCACAACCGCCAGGTCATCGACGACCACTACGGCGGCATGGCCTTCGAGGAAGAGGGCGCCCGGTGCGCGTCCCTGCTGGCAGACCCGAAGATCACCACCATGATCATGGGCAATCACGGTGTCCTGGTCATCGGGCGCACGGTGGCCGAGACCTTCAACCGTCTCTACTACTTCGAGCGTGCCGCCGAGACCTATATCCGCGCCTTGCAGACCGGGCGTCCCTTGCGGGTCCTGTCCGATGAGGTCGCCGAAAAGACCGCCCGCGAATGGGAGGCCTACCCGGGTTTCGCCGCATCGCACCTGCGCGAGCTGCGCGCCATCCTTGACGTCGAGGACCCGGCCTACGCCCACTAGGCGCCCCAGCCACCCCCGCCCGGCGTCCGCATCTCGAAGACCGCGCCTGCGGGCAGGTCCCGTTCGTCGTTGCCCGCCAGCCGCTCGACACGTCCGTCCGGCCAATGCACCAGGTTCTCGCCCACCGCCCCCGGCTGCCCGCCCGCACCACCGAACGGCGCCACCTTCCGGCTGCCGCACAGCGTCGTCACTGTCACCGGCTCCAGGAACCGCAGCTTCCGCACCGCCCCGTCGCCCCCGCGCCAATGCCCTTCGCCACCGGACCCGCGCCGGATCGAGAACTCTTCCAGGCGCACCGGGAAGCGTTTCTCCAGCACTTCCGGGTCGGTCATCCGGGTGTTGGTCATGTGGCTCTGGACCGCGTCGCAGCCGTGGAACCCCGGCCCCGCTCCCGTTCCGCCGGCTATGGTCTCGTAATTCTGGAACCGGTCGTTGCCCCAGATGAAGTTGTTCATCGTCCCCTGCGCCGCCGCCACCACCCCCAGCGCACCGTAAAGCGCGTTGCAGGCCGCCTGGCTGACCTCGGTATTGCCCGCGATCACTGCGGCCGGAGCCACCGGGTTCAGCAGGGTTCCCTCCGGCACGATGATCGTCAGCGGCTTCAGGCAGCCTTCGTTCAACGGGATCGCCTTTCCGACCAGAGTGCGGAACACGTAAAGCACAACCGCGCGCGTCACCGCCTTGGGGGCGTTGTAATTTCCGCGGTGCTGAGCGCTCGTGCCGGTGAAATCGACCACCGCCGACCGCGTTGCGTGATTGACGGAAATCCTTACCTGAATGGTTGATCCTATATCCATCGGATATTCGAACGATCCATCACGCAGGCGGTCGATCACCGCGCGCACGCTCTCTTCGGCGTTGGCCTGCACATACGCCATATAGGCGGCCACCACCTCGGCGCCGTGCATTGCCACCACCCGCACCAGCTCGCTTCGTCCTGTTTCATTGGCCGCGATCTGCGCCTTCAGGTCGGCCATGTTCTGATCGATCGACCGGCAGGGCCAGCGCCCCGACCCAAGCAGCGCCCGGGTTTCGGCCTCGCGCAGGACTCCGCGCTGCATCAGCGGAAAGAGGTCGATCACCACCCCCTCCTCCTCGATGGTCGTGCTGTCCGGCGGAGAGGACCCCGGCGTGCGCCCGCCGATGTCGGCGTGATGCCCGCGCGACCCCAGCCAGAACGCGGCCCGGCCCTCGACAAAGACCGGAGTGATCACCGTCACGTCCGGCAGATGGGTTCCCCCGTTCCAGGGCGCATTCAGCATCCAGGCATCGCCTGCCTGCGCTGTCGCGCCAACCGCCGCAATCACCGTCTTGACCGCGTGCGACATCGACCCAAGGTGCACCGGCACATGCGGTGCATTGGCCACCAGATCGCCGTTCGCATCGAAGATGGCGCAAGAAAAATCCAGTCTTTCCTTGATGTTGATCGACCAGGCTGTGTTGGCCAAGGTCGCGCCCATCTGGTCAGCCACCGACATGAAAAGGTTGTTGAACACCTCCAGCAACACCGGGTCGGCTTCTGTCCCAGCCGCAGGGGGGCGCCCGACAGCTGCGACCCGGCGCAGGATCAGGTTCGCCTGGTCGTCAACCGTCGCCTCCCAGCCCGGCTCCACCACCGTCGTCGCCGTCGCCTCGCTGATCACCGCCGGTCCTGCGATCCGCGTCGCCGTTCCGCAATCTTCGCGGCGGTAAAGCGGCACCGCTTGCCAGGATCCGCCGACCCAGACCCGCAACCATTCCACCGGCTCTCCAGCCTCGCATCCCGGAGCAAGGTCCGGCAGCCCCGCTCCGCCGCCTTCTGCCTCTACCGCCAGCATCTCGAACAGCACCGCCCGCTCTGGCGAGGCAAAACCGAACCGCGCCTGGTGGGCCAATGTGAACGCTCGTTCCATCGAATCTGCCGACCCGAACGGAACCGGAAGAGACTGGTGCTGCCCTTCGTAGCGCAGATGCGCCCTGCGGGTGACGACAGGCTTGGCAATCCCTTGCTCCATCAATTCTGCAACCGCTTCCGCCGCAAGGGCGTCGATTCTGGCATGGGCGGCGGCACCTGCGGTCAGCGGGGCGTCGAACTGCGCCTCCCGCAGCGCGCGCAGCTGGGCAAGCCCCATGCCAAGTGCCGAAAGCACTCCGGCCTGAGGATGGATGAAAACTGTTTTCATATCCAGCGCATCCGCCACGCCGCAGGCATGCTGCCCCCCTGCGCCGCCAAAGCACTGCAACGCATAAGCCGTCACATCATGCCCGCGCTGGACACTTATCTTCTTGATCGCGTTGGCCATGTTGTCGATGGCGATCCGCAGGAAACCCTCGGCGATAACCTCGGGAAGCGCCAGCTGTCCGGTCGCCGCGGCCACCTGCTCGGCCAGTGCGGCAAATTTCTGGCGGACGATTTCGCCATCCAGCGGCTGATCCCCTTTCGGCCCGAACACCGCAGGAAAGTGCTTCGGGTCAAGCCGTCCCAGCATCACGTTGCAATCGGTGATCGTCAGCGGCCCTCCGCGCCGATAGCTTGCCGGGCCGGGGTTGGCGCCAGCGCTCTCTGGCCCGACCTGGTACCGCCCATCGCGGAAAGCGCAGATCGACCCACCGCCCGCCGCGACAGTGTGGATATCCATCATCGGCGCGCGCATCCGGACGCCGGCCACCTCTGTTTCGAACGAGCGTTCATAAACACTGGCAAAGTGGCTGACGTCGGTTGATGTCCCGCCCATGTCAAAGCCGATCAGACGGTCGAAACCCGCCGCCTGCGCGGTCCGCACCATCCCGACGATGCCCCCCGCGGGTCCCGACAGGATCGCGTCCTTGCCCTGAAACCGCCCGGCTTCCGTCAGCCCTCCGTTCGACTGCATGAACAGCAGCCGTCCGGTCGCGCGGCCCATATTCAGCGCGCCTTCGACCTGCGCCACATAGCGCCGCAGGATCGGCGAAAGATAGGCATCGACCACGGTCGTATCGCCTCTCGGCACCAGTTTCGCCAGGCGAGACACCTGATGTGAAAGGGAAATCTGGGTGAAGCCCAGCTCTTGCGCCAGGACTCCGACCCGCGCCTCGTGGACAGGGTTCACGTGCCCATGCATCAGCGCCACCGCGACCGCCGCGATGCCCTCGGCCCGTGCCGCCATCAGGGCCGCAACAACAGCCGCCTCGTCCAGAGGGCGCACCTCCAGCCCCAGGGCATCTAGTCGCCCCGGTATTTCGAATACCTGTTCATACAAAAGATCCGGTCGCCGGATGTTCAGGTCGAACAGCGCCGGCCGCGCCTGCGTGCCGATCCGCAGCAGGTCACGGAATCCTTGCGTGATCAAGAGGGCGACCCGCTCTCCCTTCCGCTCCAGCAAGGCATTGGTCGCGACCGTCGTGCCCATCTTCACGGCCGCGATGGCCGCATCGGGGATCGGCTCTTCAGGCGTCAGCCCCAGGCAATCGCGTATCCCCTGCACCGCCGCGTCGGGATAGCGCTCGGGGTTTTCGGACAGAAGCTTTGTCGTCACCAGCCGCCCATCTGCCGCGCGCCCGACCACGTCGGTAAAGGTGCCCCCCCGGTCGATCCAGAATTCCCAAGCCATGCAGCACCTCCGTCGTGCTTGGTGACGCGCGCCGCGCCCGGATGCAACACATGACCGCCGCGCGGAAGTGATTTGTCGGGAACGTCCGAGGGATCCGGGCCGCAGAAATCCGTCAGGGCGCGACCTTGGCCAAAAGCTCTTCGACCCTTGGCGCCAGGCCCTCGACGATCAGCTTCACGCCTTCCGGGTTGGGGTGAAGCCCATCCGGCTGCATGAATGCCGCCAGCGAGGCCGGATCGGACGGGTCCGCTCCCGCTGCGCGCAGGCCCGCAAAGAAGTCATCGGCCAGAAGCGTGCCGTACTGTCCCGCCAGTTCGCCATACATCGCGTCGAAGTCCGCCTTGAACTCTGGCCCGAAGTTGCCGGGCGCCTTCATCGCCACCAGCAGGACCGGCAGCTTCCGCGCCGCGGCCTCCTTGAGGATGCCGTCCAGATTGGCCCTCGACGCCGCCGGATCGATCCCGCGCAACAGGTCGTTGCCGCCCAGCGTCACGATCAGCGCATCCGCTTCTTGCCCCAGCGCCCAGCCCACCCGCGCCAGCCCGCCCGCCGTCGTATCCCCCGAGACACCCGCGTTCTGCACCGAGACGTCATGTCCCTTGGCCTTCAGCCAGCCCTCAAGAACCGGCACGAACCCTTGCGACTGATCGGCCAGCCCATAGCCCGCCGTCAGGCTATCGCCCAGTGCCACGATCGTGACTGGCTCGGCCAATGCGAAACTTGACAGTGCCAAGACTGCAAATGCAGCATTGCGCATTCGGCGCACTGCGCCATATCCCACCGAAAGCCCTGCCCGAAGGACCCCGTGCATGACCGATCCCGTACTCGCGCTGACCGATGCGCGGCTGACCCTTGCGGGCAATGCCGGCCCGGTCGATATCCTGCGGGGCATCAGCCTTTCGGTCCACAAGGGCGAAACGGTCGGGCTTGTCGGGCCATCGGGGTCGGGCAAGTCGTCGCTCCTCATGCTTATGGGCGGGTTGGAGCGTGCCACCGGCGGCAAGGTTCTGGCGCTTGGGCAGGACCTGACCGCGATGGACGAAGATGCGCTCGCCCGCTTCCGTCGAGGGAATATGGGGGTTGTTTTCCAATCCTTCCACCTCATTCCGACGATGACCGCTTTGGAGAACGTCGCGTTGCCCCTGGAACTTGCCGGCGCGCCGGACGCCTTCGCCCGGGCCGAAGCCGAGCTGGCCGCCGTGGGACTTGGGTCGCGGATGCAGCACTACCCCAGCCAGATGTCCGGCGGCGAACAGCAGCGCGTCGCCCTTGCCCGCGCTGCCGTGCCGCGCCCCGCGATCCTGCTGGCGGATGAGCCGACCGGCAACCTTGACGGCGTCAACGGTCAGGCGATCATGGACCTGCTGTTCGGCCTGCGCGACCGCCACGGCGCGACGCTGGTCCTTGTGACCCACGCACCCGAGCTTGCGGCCCGCTGCGACCGGGTGATCCGGCTTGCCGATGGCCTTCTGGCCCCCGAAGCGCACGCCAAGGCCGCCGAATGAGCGCCCGATCAGGTCTGGCCCTCACCATCGCCCGGCGCGAGCTTCGCGGCGGCCTGCGCGGGTTCCGCGTCTTTCTTGCCTGCCTTGCCCTTGGCGTCGCCGCGATTGCCGCCGTCGGCACCTTGCGCGCCGGCATCCAGCAGGGCCTGACCGATCAGGGCGCGGTGATTCTTGGCGGCGATGCCGAGATGCGCTTCACCTACCGCCAGGCCGACGCGGACGAACGTGCCTACATGGACCGCATCGCCACCCAGGTCTCCGAGGTCTACGATTTCCGCTCGATGGTGCTGGTCGAAGGCGACCAGGCCCTGACCCAGATCAAGGCCGTCGACAACGCCTGGCCGCTGACCGGGGCCGCCGAGCTTGACCCGCCGATTCCGGTGGCAGCGGCGTTGGCCGACCAGGACGGCCTGCCGGGCGCGATCATGGACCCCGTCCTGATCGAGAGGCTCTCGCTGTCCGTCGGCGACACCTTCCGCCTTGGCACGCAAGAGTTCCGCCTGACCGCCGCCCTGACCCGCGAACCCGACAGCGCGTCGAGCGGCTTTACCCTTGGTCCCCGCACCGTGGTCCAGTCCAGCGCGCTGGCCAACTCTGGCCTGCTCGGCTCGGGCTCCATGTTCGAAACGCGCTACCGGCTGATCCTGCCACCGGAAGCGGACCTGCAAGCCCTGGAAGACGAGGCCGAGGCCACCTTCCGCGACAAGGGGATGCGCTGGACCGACAGCCGCCGCGCGGCGCCGGGGATCGAATCCTTCGTTGACCGCATCGGCAGCTTCCTGGTCCTTGTCGGCCTTGCAGGCCTTGCGGTCGGCGGCGTCGGCATCTCTGCCGCGATCCGGTCCTATCTGGACGGCAAGGTCGAGACCATTGCCACGCTCAAGACCCTGGGGGCCGAAGGTGGCCTGATCTTCCGCAGCTACCTCTGGCAGACCGCGATACTCTCGGCCCTTGGCATCGTCCTGGGTCTTGCCCTCGGCGCGCTGGCCCCCCTGCTTGCCGCCCCCTTGATCGAGGCCTCGCTGCCCTTCCCGGCCGAAATCCGCCTCTCCCCCGGCGCGCTGCTGGAGGCCGCCTTCTATGGTGCCCTCTCGGCCCTGATCTTCACTCTTCTTCCCCTCGCCCGCACCGAGCGCATCCGCCCCGCCGCGCTGTACCGTGGCGGCAGCGGCACCCGCACCTGGCCGCGCAAGCGTTACCTCGCCGCACTTGCCCTGCTTTCCATCGCCCTGATCGGCAGCGCCACCTGGCTTTCCGGCATCCCCGAGCTTGCCCTTGGCGCGGCGGGCGGGGTCCTTGCCGCGCTTCTGATCCTTGCCCTCGCCGCCCTGGGCCTGCGCAAGGCCGCCCGCCGCCTGGCCCGCACCCGCCTCACCCACGGCCGCCCGGCCACCCGTGCCGCCCTTGCCGCCATCGGCGCACCCCGCTCCGATGCCACCTCGGTCGTCCTTTCCCTGGGCCTCGGGCTTTCGGTCCTTGCCGCCGTCGGCCAGATCGACTGGAACCTGCGCCAGGCCATCGCCACCGACCTGCCGACCCGCGCACCCGCCTTCTTCTTCGTCGACATCCAGCCCGATCAGCTTGACCCCTTCCTCGCGACCGTCGACGGCAACCCCGCCGTTACCGAAATCGAGACCGCCCCCATGCTGCGCGGCGTCATCACCCAGATCAACGGCAGGCCCGCCCGCGAGGTGGCCGGGGACCACTGGGTCGTGCGCGGCGACCGCGGCATCAGCTACGCCGCGACGCCCGGCCCCAAGACCCGCATCACCGCCGGGGAGTTCTGGCCCGAGGACTACACCGGCGCCCCGCAGATCAGCTTTGCCACCGAAGAGGCCGAGGAAATCGGCCTGCGACTTGGCGACACCATGACGGTCAACATCCTGGGCCGCGACCTGACCGCGACCGTGACCTCGTTCCGCGAAGTGGATTTCTCGAACGCCGGGATGGGCTTTGTCATGACGCTGAACCCCGCCGCTCTGGCCGGGGCCCCCCACACCCACATCGCCACCGTCTACGCCCCCCCGGAGCCGAGGCGCAGATCCTGAGGGAGGTGACGAAGACCTGGCCCAACATCACCGCCATCGGCATCCGAGAGGCCGTGGACCGTGTGGCCGAGGCGCTGTCGGCCATCGCCACCGCCACCGCCTGGGCCGCTGCGGGCACGCTGATCACCGGCTTCGTGGTGCTGATCGGGGCCGCCGCAGCCGGCGAGCGCGCCCGCATCTACGAATCCGCGATCCTGAAGACCCTGGGCGCGACGCGGGGCAAGATCCTTGCCAGCTTCGCCCTTCGGTCGGCCCTCATGGGGGCGGCCGCGGGCGTCGTCGCGGTCGTGGCCGGGGGCATCAGCGGCTGGGCCGTCATGACCTTCGTGATGGATTCGACCTACCGCTTCGAGCCGGTCTCGGCCATCGGCATCGTCCTGGGCGGCATCCTCGCCACCCTGCTGGCCGGGCTTTTCTTCGCGCTGAGACCGCTGAACGCCCGACCCGCCGGGACGCTGCGCGCGCAGGACTAGGGCGTCACCGGAACCGGCTCCAGCGCCGCAGCCTCGACAGCGGCATGGCGGAACAGCGGGAACCCCGCGTGCCGCTCGGTCCGTGCGCTGACCATCTGGAACGACCCGAAGAACCGCTCGACCCCGAACCCTTCCAGGTCGATCCCGGCAAACTCTGCGACGATCCGGTCATAATTCTGGCCAAGCACCCGGCTTTCCGGGTCAAGGCCCGTGACGCAGACCAGCCCCGTCGACCGGCAGTCCAGCACCGTCACGGTCAACTCCGGCCGCCAGCGCTGCAGGATCGGGATCAGTTTCCAGACGTCCCCCGTCCACGCCCCCTTCGGCAGGTTCGCAAGGTCTCGCGTCGTCATGCTTGGCCCATAGGGCACGCAATCATGCAGCATGATCACACCCTTGGGGTCCATCGCCGCCTCGGTATTCATGAAATCGCGCAACAGGAACTCGACCAGGTGCATCCCGTCCAGAAACGCCAGCCCCAGCCGGATGTCGTTCCGCGCCAGGAAGCCCGAGGCGAAGAAATCGTCGCTTGTCGCCTGAAACACATGCAGCGCGGGCTTCTTGCCGATGATGTTGATCTCGGCCCGGAAGAACGGATCGACCGCGATGGTCCTCGACCTGACCGGAGCAAAGCTCTCCCCCGACCGGCAGCCGATCTCCAGATACCAGTCGAACAGGCACGCCTGATGCAGCAGCCGCAGGAAGCGGTGATAGGGCATGCCAGAGGGCTTCAGGAACATCGGCGGTCTCGTGACTGGACGCGCGCACTGTGCCGCGCGACCTGTCCAGCCGCAACCCCGCGCCCCGGGCTTGACCCGGGGCCTCCCGCGGTGGTGGAGGTCCCGGGTCAAGCCCGGGACGGGGTCGTGTCACGCTGTCGCTCAATGCGCCGGGCGGATGAAGGTCCCGTTGCGCAGTTCCCTGAAGGCCTGCTGCAACTCGGCTTCCGAGTTCATCACGATCGGTCCGGCCCAGGCCACCGGCTCTTCGATCGGCGCGCCCGAGATCAGCAGAAACCGCACCCCGTCCGGCCCCGCCGTCACCGTCACCTCGTCGCCCGCGCCAAAGCGCACCAGTGTCCGGTTGCCGGACAGGTCGCGGATGTTGACCTCCTGCCCGCGCACTTCCTTTTCCAGGAGCACGCCCTCGGGCCGCGCGGCGTCGCGGAAATTGGCAGCACCCTCGAAGACATAGGCAAAGGCCCGGCGGCGGGTGTCGACCTTGAAGGTCTTGCGCTTGCCCGCCGGCACGTGGATGTCCAGGTACTGCGGGTCCGCCGCGATGCCATCCACCGGGCTTTTCACCCCGCGATAGTCGCCGATGACCACGCGGATGCTGGTGCCGTCATCCTCGTGCCGCTCGGGCAGCGCGTCAGAGGGCATGTCCTGATAGCGCGGCGCGGTCATCTTCAGCGCGCGCGGCAGGTTGCCCCAGAGCTGGAAGCCATGCATCCGGCCCTTGGCGTCGCCCTTCGGCATCTCCTGATGCAGGATGCCCCGCCCCGCCGTCATCAGCTGCAGCGACCCCGGCCCCAGGATACCCCGGTTGCCCAGGCTGTCGCCATGCTCCACGGTCCCGGCGAGGACATAGGTGATCGTCTCGATCCCCCGGTGCGGATGCCAGGGAAAGCCCGCCGAGTAGTCCCGGGGATGATCGCCCCGGAAGTCGTCGAACAGCAGGAACGGGTCCGCCTCGGTCGGGTCCTGGAACCCGAAAGCGCGGTGCAGATGGACGCCTGCGCCCTCGATATGGGGCTGGGCACGGCGGGTCTCGATGACGGGACGGATGGACATTGGTCTCTCCTGAATTGCGTTGGATTGAAGATGGGGCGATCCGGCCCGCGCGCCAAGATGCAAATGCGGGGGTCATCTGTGCAGGGATGCACCGAACCGCGCAAGACACAGGGCAGCGCCCGCCCAAGGGGCGGTCGGCGTTGCCCGTGCTACCGGGCAAGTCGGATCAAAGGCACTTCGCCCTGACCTGGGGGGCAAACGGCAAACCTTCACAGATCCCCAACGTCCGCAACCAACCCTTTGATCTTGCCTAGGTATCCACGTTTGTCCACCGTGGGCACTACCCCGCCAGATGCCGCAGCCCCTGGGTCACGTCGGTCCGCACCGCCAGCCGCAGCCCCGGCTCGTCCCCCGCCTTCAGGGCCGCCAGGATCACCCGGTGGTGCATCGGCGGCTCTCTCCGCCTGACCCTTGCATAGACCGCCCGCATCGTCGGCCCCAGCTGCAGCCAGACCGTCTCGCACATCGCCAGCATCGCCGGGGTCTGGGCCCGCAGATAGAGCGTG
>PNNE01000157.1 GCA_013824055.1 Rhodobacter sp.
ATTCCAAGACGCCTTCCAGGTTGTTTGCGCAAACTTCACGCCAAGTTTACTGCACTGCAACACAGGTTTTCGCTGCATCTGCGCAAAGGTCTCTGGGGTGGCATTTCGCCCGGCAAGGCGCTTGCGGGGTCAGAGGTGCAGAAATTTCTGCGCGACTGCACTTTCCCTCTTGCGGCCCCCCGCCGGTCTTTATAAATCCTCGGACGTCCAGACGGTGCGGGCGTAGCTCAGGGGTAGAGCATAACCTTGCCAAGGTTAGGGTCGTGAGTTCGAATCTCATCGCCCGCTCCATCCGGACCAGACGAGGGGCCCCTTGCGGGCCCCTTTGTCATTTCAGGGCGCGCTAGTCCTGCTCGGGATAGGTCAGCGACTCTTCCTGCTCCATGTAGCGGCACTTGTTCAGCACCACGCCAAGGACCTGGGTCCGCTTGGCCAGATCCTTGCCGCACTTGTCGATCTCGGAGACCGTGCTTTCGTCCGCGGCCGCGACCATCAGCGCACAATCGACCTGGTCCAGAAACGAGATCGCATCGTCGCTGACCAGGACCGGCGAGAGGTCGAACAGCACCACGTCGGGACGCAGCTGCGCCTCGATCTCGTCGATCATGTCGGCGGTGCGGGCGGCAGAAAGCAGTTCGGCCGGGTTCTCCTTGGGCAAGGCGCTCAGCGCGAAGGCAAGGTTCGGACCGGCGCGGCGGATCTGGCTGTAGTCGATCCTTCCTTCGGCCAGCATCCCGGCAAAGTTCTGGTCGGCCCCCACCCCCAGCATCCGGATCAGCGACGGATGCCGCAGGTCCAGTTCGACCACCAGCACCCGCGTATCGGCAAGGCGCGACAGGCTGAAGGCCAGGTTGACGGCCACTGTCGACTTGCCGCAGCCCGGCGTCGGCGAGGTGATCGCCACGCGGGTCCAGCCGTTGGTGCGCAGGGTGCGCAGCAGGTTCGTCCGCATGACGTCGAAGCTGGAGGCATTCGGTCCTGGGTGCAGGGCCACGACCCGGTTGCGCTCCAGGTGGCCGGGGTTGAGCTTCAGCTCGGCCAGGCCGGGCCAGGGGCCGGTTTCGGTCGACTTCTTCCCGGTCCCCGGGTTCGTGCCCTGCAACTTGCGGTCGCGCGCGGAACGCGCCTTGGCGAGGGCGGATTGTATCCGTTCCATGTCAGCTCACTCGGTAAGAGAGGCCGGAGCCTCGGCGTCAGCATCGGGCGCAAGGCCCAGGAGGGTTCCAAGCGGGGCGACATGAAGGTGCACCGCCATGAGCAGCATCGGGATGTTGATCAGTGCCGCCAGCAGGACTGCCGCGCGGTTCAGCGTCATTCCTGCCTTGCGCTGCGGCGGGCCGGGAAGGTAGCCCACGGTGCCGAAGGGGGCGACGCCCAGCGCCTTGATCACTTCGGTCGGACGCCTGACGGTCTGGTTGAGGATCTCCAGCATGATCAGCAGCGCGGCCGACAGGATCACCCCGGCCCCAAGGGCAGCAGTGGCAAGGCGCTGGCGGTTCGGCTCGGCCCGGAACGGCGGCGGCACGGCCTTTTCGATCACGCTGATCCGCTGGCCCCGGTCGGTGACCTCGATCCGGTCGCCCATCCGCGCCTCTGACAGGCTGGAGACGGCCTCTTCATACTGGACCCGAACTGTTTCGTAGTTGTTCTGCAACTCGGCAAGCCGGATCGAGTTTGCGGGCGTCGCCTCGATCGAGGTTTCAAGCCTGGCCAGGTCCTCTTCCAGCAGCTTCTTCTGTTCGGCAAGAAAGGTGATCTGGCCATCTATGTCCAGCATCTGCACTTCGAACGCCGACAGCTGACCGCCGCCCGCTGCCCCAAGCTGGGCCTTCACCCGTTCCTCCAGCGCCGCGACTTCGGTCTGCAAGGCCCTGAGGCGCGGATTCGAGGGCGCAAGGACCACCAGCGCCGAGGCAAGCTCCTGGCGGGCCTGCTCCAGCCGCTCCTGCTCGGGCGTGCGGTCGGTCTCCGATGTCACCAGCCTGCCGGTGCGGTCGTACAGCTCGGTCAGCCGGTCGCGGCGGTCCCGCAGCGAGGCAAGCTCGCGGTTGACCTGCAACAGCCGCTCCTGCTGGCTGGCCTGCCGGGTGCGGCGGTATTCCAGGCTTTCGGGCAGCGCGTCGCGATTGGCCTGCTCGAACTCCAGGATCTTGGCGTTCTGCTGGGACAGCTCTTCGGTCAGGCGGCGCACTTCCTGGTCGAAGAAATCCAGCGTGCTGCCCGTCGCGCGCGTGCGCAGCTCGGTGTTCCACTGCAGGATCTGCTCGGCGATGTCATTGGTGACGACGGCTGAAAGCTCCGGGTCGCCGGCCGCGAAGGAAACATGGACAACGCCGGTGTTGCCTTGCGTCGTCGGCATGTAGATCTCGATGCGACCGCCGACCAGGTCAAGTTTCACGTTCTGGGCCATTTCCGGCGCGTCGCCGAAAAGGTTGTGCCGGTCGGCCAGCGTCAGAAGGTTCTCGCGCGTCAGGATGCGCTGCTGGATCGACAGCAGGATCTCGTCGGCGGTCGAGCGGACGGTCGAGGCTGCAAGTTCGTCGGGGATCTGCGCGTTTTCGATCAGAAGGCGCGATTCGGCGCGGAAGACCGGCGGCAGGGAAACCGCGTAGAGAATCCCCGCCATCGTGGCAGTGATCGTGATCGCAAGGATGATCGGCAGCCGCCGCAGGATCAGGGACAGGTAGAAGCGCAGGTCTAGCGTCATTCAGGTCTCACTCGTGTGTCTTGCGGCATTTGCTGAAAAGAAGACGCCGTCGTCCAGAACCTGCTGGACAGTCGCCGGAGTGACCGTGCGCTTGCCTCGGGTGAAGGCGTAGACCAGCGCAAGGTCGCACAACTGGTTCACCAGGCGCGGAACGCCCCGGGTGACCTGGTGAATGAGGTCGATCGCGGGGCCAGTGAAGATTCGCTTCTGGGCCCCGGCAATCTTCAGCCGGTGCGGGATGTAGCCGCGAACCGTCTTCAGGTCCATCGCGGTCAGATGGTAGCTTGCCGCGACACGCTGCGCGAACTGCCGCATGTTGGGCCGCGAGACAAGGTCGCGCAGCTCGGGCTGGCCGATCAGCACCAGTTGCAGCACCTCGTCCTTGCCCGAGTTGATGTTGATGAACATCCGCAACTCTTCCAGCGCCTCGGCGGTCAGGTTCTGCGCCTCGTCGAAGATCAGCACGACCGATCGACCGGCAGCATATTCCGACAGCAGAAGGTTCTGGAACCGCGAGAAGAGGTCGACATAGCTTTCGTTCGGGTCGGCCGGCTGCTCCAGCGCATGCAGGACCCAGCGCAACAGCTCTGCGCGCGAGCCATGCGGGTTCGAGATCAGGCCCACCCGGATCTCGGGACCCAGCGACCGAATCAGATGCAGCAGAAGCGTGGTCTTGCCCGCGCCGACCTCGCCGGTGATCAGGGTGATGGGCGAATTGGCACGGATGCCATATTCCAGCATCGTATAGGCCCGCTGGTGCGACTGCGGCCAGTACAGGAAATCCGGGTCGGGCGTCAGCGCAAAGGGCCGCGAGGTCAGCCCGAAATGTTCGGTGTAGATCTCGCCCTGCTGGGCCGGCTGCGGTTCAAGCGACAGGATGCGCGACCGGACCCGGCGCGGGACCGGGACAGCGGGGCGGACTTCGGGCTGCGCGGCAGGCGACGGCGCGGGCGCAGGGTCCGCCGCGGGCGCAGGCGTCGCGGCAACAGGAACGTTGCCGGAGTCCTGATCGAACCACAGGATGCGGGAGAACAACTTGCGGGACCTTTGACGCGTCATCTACTCACCCCTAAGCAAATCCCCGGACTTGGAGGGAGTTGCCCCCCTCTCATAAGCAATGTTGGGCGGCAAGGCGACGTCTTCGGCGATACTGATGCCCGTCTGGCAACAAAGCAGGGAAATCAGCAGCCTAGAACGGTTTTTGCCGCAGGAATGGCGTTTTTCTGGACCAATGTCCGTGCGTATCCGGACAAGGTGCTGTAGGAAAGGTCAAGAAAATTTTCAACCGCGCGCGAATCGTTGATGACCCTGAAGAGTTGCCAGATTGCGGGCATGTGCATGGTAGGCGTGTTTGTGCCAGGACGTCCAGCGACCCTGCCCGGGGCGGGACGCGACGTCGGGTTCACGCGGTTGGGGACAGGCGGCCGATGGGTCGCCGCCAAGGACCAGTCGAGAGGGTAGTCGCATGAAGGACGGTATGCAGGACCTTCCCGCAGAAACCGATATTGCCATTGTCGGCATGGCCGCGCATCTGCCCGGATCGGCGGATATCCAGACCTATTGGGAAAACCTGCGCGAGGGGCGCTCGGCCGTCCGTCGCCTGACCGAGGACGAGATCCTCGCCTCGGGCGAGAACCCGGCCGTGCTGCGCAACCCGAACTACGTGCCTGCCGCCGCCCTGCTGGAAAAGTTCGACCACTTCGACGCCGAATTCTTCGGCTTCTCGCCGAAGGAAGCCGCGATCCTTGATCCGCAACACCGCCAGTTCCTGGAAGTGGCCTGGGAGGCGCTGGAAAACGCCGGCCACACGCCCGAGGCGTTCCGCGGCCGCATCGGCGTCTTCGCCGGCTGCGGGATGGGCAGCTATTTCTACTTCAACCTCTGCTCGAACCCGGCGCTGGTCGACAGCACGGGCATGTTCCTGTTGCGCCATACCGGCAACGACAAGGACTTCCTGTCGACCCGCGTCAGCCACGTCTTCGACCTGAAGGGGCCAAGCCTTGGCTTGCAGACCGCCTGTTCGACCTCGCTGGTCGCCACCCACTACGCGATCCAGGCGCTCTTGAACGGCGAATGCGACATGGCGCTGGCCGGCGGCGTGACCATCGACCTGCCCCAGGGCCGCGGCTACATCTACAAGGAGGGCGAGGTCCTGTCGCCCGACGGCGTCTGCCATGCCTTCGACCACCGGGCGCAGGGCACGGTCTTCGGCTCTGGCGCGGGCACGGTGCTTTTGCGGCGCCTGGAGGATGCGCTTGCCGATGGCGACCACATCTGGGGCGTCATCAAGGGCAGCGCCGTCAACAACGACGGCGCGGCGAAGGCGGGCTACCTTGCCCCTTCGGTCGAGGGTCAGTCGGCCTGCATCGCCACCGCGCTTGCGGTCGCGGGCACCCCGGCGGAAACCATCGACTACGTCGAATGCCACGGCACCGGCACCTATCTGGGCGACCCGATCGAGGTCGCCGCCCTGACCGAGGCGTTCCGGCGCACCACCGACGCCCGCGGCTTTGCCCGGATCGGCAGCGTCAAGACCAACATCGGCCACCTCGACACCGCTGCCGGGGTTGCCAGCCTGATCAAGGCCACGCTTGCACTGCATCACGGCCAGATGCCGCCCAGCCTGAACTTCGAAACTCCGAACCCCGCCATCGACTTCGAGACCAGCCCCTTCCGGGTCAACGACCGGCTGACCGACTGGCCCCGCCGCATGGGACCGCGCCGCGCCGGGGTGAACTCGCTTGGCGTCGGGGGGACGAACGCCTTCGTCGTGGTGCAGGAACCCCCTGCCCTTGCGGCTTCCGATCCGTCGGACTGGCCCTTCCAGCTGATCACCCTGTCGGCCCGCAGCCAGTCGGCCCTGGGCGAAGCCTCCGCCCGCCTTGCCGCGCACCTGCGCGCGCATCCCGAACAGCCGCTTGGCCGATGTCGCCTGGACGCTGAAGCACGGCCGCCGCGCCTTTGAACACCGCCGGGTCCTCGTCGCCGCAAGCCACGAGGAAGCCGCCACGATGCTGGAAGCCGGCGATCCCCGCCGCGTCTTCACCCAGCGCCGGTTGGGCGAAGCGCCGGATGTCGTCTTCATGTTCCCCGGTGGCGGCGCGCAATACCCCAACATGGCGCGTGATCTGTACGAGACCGAACCCGTCTTCGCCGAATGGATGGACCGGGGCCTTGCCGCGCTGAAAGATGCCGAAGCCGAAACGCGAGCATTGTGGCTCCCCGCACCCGGGCATGAAGCCGCAGCGGCGGAAGCCCTGCGCCAGCCGTCCAAGCAGCTGCCGCTGATCCTGATCGTCGAAGTCGCCCTGGCGAAGCTTTGGGAAAGCTGGGGCATCAGGCCCGCGGTCCTGATCGGCCATTCGATGGGCGAAAACGCTGCCGCCTGCGTCGCCGGAGTGATGACGCTGGAAGCCGCCGTCGGCCTCGTCTCCTTGCGCGGTCAGCTCTTCGACACCGTGCCTGCGGGGGGGATGCTGTCCGTCCCCCTCTCGGAAGCGGCGCTGAAGCCCTATCTCGGCGATCTCGACATCGCGTCCATCAACGCTCCGGAACTGACGGTGGTCTCCGGCTCGGACGCAGGCCTCAATGACCTCGCCGAACGGCTCAAGGCCGACGACATCGACACCACCCGCATCGCCATCGACATCGCGGCCCATTCCAGGATGCTGGAAGGCATCCTGGCCGCCTTCCGCGCGCATCTTGCGGGCATGCAGCTTTCGGCCCCGCAGATCCCGATCATCTCCAACCGCTCGGGTCAGGTCCTGACCGATGCCGAGGCGACCAGCCCCGACTACTGGGTCGGCCACCTGCGCAACACCGTCCGCTTCGCCGACGGCATGGCGACCCTGCGCCAGAAGCCCGACCGCGTGTATCTGGAGGTCGGTCCCGGCCGCGCGATGGCCTCGCTTGCCCAAGCCAACGGCGCGATGGGCGGCCAGCCGGTCCCGGCCAGCCTGCGCCACCCCGACGACACCACCAGCGACGACCGCCACTTCGTCGCCACCCTCGGCCGCCTCTGGGCCTGCGGGGTGGAACCGGACCTGAGCCAGCTCTGGGGTGAGGCCAGGCGCCGCCGCGTGCCCCTGCCGACCTACCCCTTCCAGCGCAGCCGCTACTTCGTCGAACGCGGCCAGCCCGCCGTGGTGACCGAGGCCGACGTGACCGCACGGCGGCACGATGCCGTCACCGACTTCGGCTACCGCATCGGCTGGCGCGTGATGCCGGCCGACTGCCCGGTCGACGTGGAAACCGAACTCGGGGCACCCCTCACCTGGCTTGTCTTCGCGGATGAGGCCGGCCTTGCCCGCGCCGCCGTCCAGCGCCTGCGCGCAGGCGGACACCGCGTCATCACCGTCCACGCCGGCGACGCCTTCGCCCGCACTTCGGACGACACCTATACCCTTGCCCCCGAACACGGGCGCGAAGGCTATGACGCCCTGCTTGCCGACCTTGCGCAACGCGATCTGAACCCGGCGCGGATCGCCCATTTCTGGCTGGTCACGGAAAAAGAGGCCTTCCGCCCCGGCTCCAGCTTCTTCCAGCGGAACCTGGAACAGGGCTTCTGGAGCCTGTTCTTCCTTGGACAGGCGATGGGCGAGATCGGGCTGAAACCGCTTCCGCACCTGACGGTCGTCACCTCGGGCGCGGCGCAGGTGCGCACCGAGGCCCTGCCCTACCCCGAAAAGGCCACGGTCGCCGGACCCGTCCGGGTGATGCCGCGCGAACTGCCCGGCCTGACCGCCAGCCTTCTCGACGTCACCCTCGACCGCAAGGCGATCCCGCCGGAAACCGTCGCGGCGGTGCTGGAGGAGATGCTTGCCACCCCGGCAAACACCGTCGCCGCGATCCGTGGCAGCCGACGCCTCGAAACCCGCCTCGTCCCGGCGAAACTGCCCGAACCGGCCGAGGTCCCCGAAGGATCGGTCTGGGTCATCACCGGCGGTTTCGGCGGGATCGGCGTCACCGTCGCCGAACGCCTGATGCGCGACCGTCACGCCAAGGTCGCGCTCATCGGCCGCCAGGTCCCGGAACCGGGGTCGGTCCGCGCCGGGGTCCTGTCGCGCCTGGAACGTCTGGGCCGCGTCATGGCCCTCGCCGCCGATGTCTGCAACCCGGAAGACATGCGCGCCGCCCTCGACCGCGTCCGCGCCGAGTTCGGGCCGATCTACGGCGTCGTCCATGCCGCGGGCACCGTCGACGACGCGCCGCTTCTGGGCAAGGACCCCGGCAGCGCCGACGCGGTCCTGTCGCCCAAGGTGCACGGCACCAAGCTGCTTGACACGCTCTTGCCCGACGGCAGCGTCGACCGGATCGTGCTGTTCAGCTCGACCTCGACCGTCCTTACCCCGGCGGGCCAGGCAGATTATGTGGCGGCCAACGAATACCTCAACGCCTTTGCCCGCAGCCGCGCGGGCGGCATGACCAAGGTCACCGCGATCAACTGGGGCATCTGGTCCGGCATCGGCATGGCCGCCGACGCCGACGCCCGCCGCCAGGGCAAGGACGCAGGCGCCCCGCTTCCCGGCCAGCTGGTGCTGGAGCGGATGCAGAAGGGCGAGGATGAAACCCGTTTTCACGCGACCCTGACCAAGGACCACTGGGTGATGGACGACCACCGTCTTCTGGATGGCACGGCGGTCCTGCCCGGCTCGGCCTGGCCCGAAATCGCGCACGAGGCGCTGATGGCGACCGGGGCCAAGGGCGGCATCCAGGGCGGCATCGAGATCACCGACCTGACCGTCTTCCGCCCCCTGCGGCTTGAGGCCGACCTGCCCCGCGACCTGCGCGTCACCCTGAAGCGCGGTCGCGACGGCGCGCAGCGCCTGCAGGCCCGCGCGCTGGAGCCGCAAGGTTGGGCGCTGACCGCCGAGATGGGCGTCACCCCCCTGACGCCGCAGCCGGAAACCCTTGATCTGACAGCCATCGCCGCCCGCTGCCCCGACAAGGCCTCGGCGGCAGGGGGCGAGAACCTGCCCTCGGCCCAAGAGGATCGCATCGCCTTCGGCCCGCGCTGGCAGGTCCTGAAGGCCACCGCGCTTGGCCAGCGCGAGGGCCTCGCGACCCTCGCCCTGCCGACCCAGGCGGTGCAGGACACCGCGACCTGCACGATCCACCCCGCACTTTACGACATCGGCACCGGCTGGGGCATCGCGCTGCTGCCGAAGGTCGAAGCAGGTTTCGTCTGGGCCCCGGTGATGACCTCCGGCCTTCGCGTCCATGCCGCGCTGCCTGCGGAAATCCGCAGCTGGGTCCGCCTTGCAGGCACACCGGGCGATGACGTCGCCAGCTTCGATGTCACCCTGACCGACCCCTCGGGCCGCGTCCTGGTCGAGGTCGAAGGCATCACCTTCCGCAAGGTCGCCTTCGAGGAAGCCCTCGCCCGCCCAGCGCCCCCGAACCCGCGCGAGGTCGAACGCGACGACGACACCCGCGGCCAGTCCCCCGCCGAGCAGCGCCTGATCCAGGCCCTTGCCGGTGGCATCCGCCCGGCCGAGGGCGCCGAAGCCTTCCTGCGTGCCATTGCGGCGGACGGGGCACAGGTCCTGGTTTCCTCGCTGGACCTTGAAGCGCAGGTGAAACAGGCCAACGCGCCAGTGGCTGCGGACGCCGAAGGCCCCGGCTTCGCGCGCCCCGACCTGGAAACCGACTACCTCGCGCCCCGCAACACGGTGGAACGCACTCTTGCCGGTTTCTGGTCCGAGCTTCTGGGCGTCGCCGAAGTGGGCGTCGAGGACGACTTCTTCACCCTGGGCGGCCACAGCCTGATCGCGGTGCGCCTGTTCGCCATGATCCGCCGCCAGTGGAAGGTCGACTTCCCGATCTCGGTCCTGTTCGAGGCGCCGACCATCGCCCGCTGCGCGGCCCTCATCATCGACCGCATCGGACCGCAGGACGAAACCGCCGCCGCTCCGACGGCCCTGGCCGATCCGGCCGGCCCGAAGTTCACCCATCTTGTCGCCATGCACCGTGGCGATGGCGGGCCGAAGACGCCGTTCTTCCTGGTCGCGGGCATGTTCGGCAACGTCCTCAACCTGCGCCACCTTGCCAGCCTGCTTGGCACCGACCGGCGCTTTTACGGGTTGCAGGCCAGGGGCCTTTTCGGCGACGCCGAGCCGCATATGACCATCGAGGACGCCGCCGCCTCCTGCCTGGCCGAGATCCGGCAGGTGCAGCCGAAGGGGCCGTACCTTCTGGGCGGCTTCTCGGGTGGCGGACTGACGGCCTGGGACATCGGGCGGCAGCTTCGCGCGCAAGGCGAAGAGGTGGCGCTGATGGTGCTGCTCGACACGCCGCTGCCGGTGCGGCCCTTCCTGTCGAAACCCGACAAGGCGCTGATCAAGCTGGCCGAACTGCGCGCCGGTGGGCCGCAGTTCCTGGCCGACTGGGCGCGCAGGCGCTGGGAATGGGAACGCTCGCGCCGCGCCAAGGCCGCGAACGAGCCCGACCCGACCGTGCCGTCCTTCAACAACGCCTCGATCGAAGCGGCCTTCCGCCATGCCGTCGGCGTCTATGACCTCAAGGGCTGGGAGGACGGCAAGGTCGTCCTGTACCGCCCGCCGCTGGACCGGCACTGGAAGGTGACGGGCGGCAACTGGGTGTCTTCGCAGCGCGAATATGTCTTCCACGACAACCTCTGGACCCCCTTCGCGCCGCGGCTGGACGTGGTGGAAGTCCCCGGCGACCACGATTCAATGGTGCTGGAGCCGAACGTCCGGGTGCTGGCCGCCCGGATGAAGGCCGCGATCCAGGCGGCCGAAGCGGGCGAGTTCCGCCAACCTGATCAACGACTTGCTGCCGAGTGACCGGAGAATTGACATGACCCTGACTGCCCTGCTGATCGGCAACGAAAGCCTGACGGTCGAATGCGGCAAGCGCTGGCTGGAGCGGGGCCACGGCCTTGCCGCCGTCGTCACGCGCGAGCCGCGGGTGGCCGGCTGGGCCGCAGACCTGGGCCTGCGGGTGATCGCACCGGGGGCGGGGCTGGTCGAACGGACGGCGGGCCTGGCCGTCGACTGGGTGCTGTCGGTCGCGAACCTGTCGCTGGTGCCCGAACCCCTGATGCAGCTTGCGCGTCACGGCGGCGTCAACTTCCACGACGGTCCCCTGCCCGCCTACGCCGGCCTCAACGCCCCGGTCTGGGCGCTGCTGCAGGGCGAGGCCACTCACGCGATCACCTGGCACCTGATGACCGCCGGGGTCGACGAGGGCGAGGTTCTGACCACCCGCAGCTTCGCCATCGACGCCGATGACACCGCCTTTACCCTGAACGCCCGCTGCTTTGCGGCGGCGGTGGACAGCTTCCCCGAAGTGATCACCGCGATGGAAGCCGGCGGCCAGCCGCGCCAGCCGCAAGCGCCGGGCGCCCGGCATGTCTGGCGCCGCGCCGATCGGCCCCGGGCCAACGGTCGGCTGGACGTCTCGCAACCTGCCGAGGCCGTGGCCCGCACTGTCCGCGCGCTTGACCACGGCGGCTACCGCAACCTGCTGGCGGTCGCCAAGGTCGCGGTTCCAGGCCAGGTCTGGGCCGTCGCCCAGGCCGAGGTCCTTGCGACGACAGGCGCTCCCGGCACCATTCTTGCCCGCGATGCCGACAGCCTGACCGTGGCTTGCGGCACTGGTGCGGTCAAGCTGTCCGGCCTGACCTGCCTCAGGGGCCTGCCCATCGACACCGCCCGCGCCGGGGCGGCCCTTGCCGCACCGACCGAGGCCGAGGCGGCTGCCCTGGATGCAGCCCTTGCCCCCGTGGCCGAAGCCGAAGCACGGTTGCGCGGCCTGCTTCTGAAACCTGACCCGGTGCTCGAGGGCGCGGCGGCGGGCACCCCCGACTGGCGCGAGATCCCGCTGCCTGCGGCAGGACCGACCTGGCTTGCCCTGGCCGCGATCCGGGCGCTTGGGCGGTCGGGCGGGGACATTGCCTTTGCCACCGGCGAAGACCCGGCGCCAGGCTACCTGCTGCCCTGGGTCCCGGTCCGCCTTGACGCCTCGGGGCCAGTGGCATCCACCGAAGCCCGCGCCGCCAGGGCCCTTGCCGCCGCCCGCACTGCGACCGGACTGGCCGCCGACCTTGCCCTGCGCGAGCCTGGCCTGACCGCCCTGGCACCCGCGGGCCTTGCCGTCACCGAAGGCTCGGCTCCCCTTGTCGGGTCAACCGTGACGCTGACCGGAAAATCCCTCTGGCACGACGCGTCCCGCATGACCGGGGATCAGGCCGCGCGCCTTGCCGCGCGGATCACGCGCCTTCTGGCCCGGATGGCCGCCCAGCCGCAGGCCGACCTCGCCAGCCTTTCGCCGCTCTCCGAGGCCGAAACGCAGGTCTACCAGGGCGCCCTTTCCGCCACCGCCCGCACCTACGACCGCAGCCTGACCATTCCCGCCGCGATCCTGGCCCAGGCGGCCCGGACACCGGACGCCACCGCCGTCATCGCGGGCGAGACACAGCTTTCCTACAGCGCGCTTGTCACCCGCGCCGCGCGCATCGCCAACACCTTGCGCGGCATGGGTGTCGGGCACGGCAGCCTTGTCGGCCTTGCTTGCCGCCGCAGCACCGACTTGGTCGCGGGCGCGCTTGGCATCCAGCTGGCGGGCGCGGCCTACGTCCCGATGGACCCCGCCTACCCCGCCGACCGCCTGGCGCTCTATGCCGAGGATTCGGGCTGCCCCGTCATCCTTGCCGAAGCCGCAGTCGCCGACGCGCTGCCGCATGGCCCGCAGCTCCTGATCCTGGATACCGACCCGCGGCTTGCCCTGGCCTCGGCCACGCCCCCCGCCGGCCCCGCCGCAGACGATCCGGCCTATGTCATCTACACCTCCGGCTCCACGGGCCGACCGAAGGGTGTCGTCATCACCCACCGCAATGCGCTGAACTTCTTCGCCGGGATGGACGACGTCCTTGGCACCGACCCCGGCACCTGGCTTGCCGTCACTTCGCTTTCCTTCGACATCTCGGTGCTGGAGCTGTTCTGGACCCTGACCAACGGCTTTGCCGTGGTCCTGGCCGACGACGCCGCCCGCGTGCGCCCCTCGGCAGGATCGGGCGGCGGCAGCGGCATCAGCCCGCGCAAGATGGAATTCTCGATCTACTACTGGGGCAACGACGACCTGCCCGGCCCCGCGAAATACGAGCTTCTGCTTGAAGGTGCCAGGTTCGCCGACCAGAACGGCTTTGTCGCCGTCTGGACCCCGGAACGCCACTTCCACGCCTTTGGCGGCCCCTACCCGAACCCCTCGGTCACCGGGGCGGCCGCCGCCGCGATCACGAAGAACATCGGCGTGCGCGCCGGCAGCATCGTGGCCCCCCTGCACCACCCCGCCCGGATTGCCGAAGAATGGGCAATCATCGACAACCTGACCAACGGCCGCGCCGGG
>PNNE01000215.1 GCA_013824055.1 Rhodobacter sp.
TGGCCTTTGCCCGCGCCGGGATTTCCTCGGCCGAAGAGATCCGCGATCTTGGCGCGGATGAGGCCTATCGGCGGCTGCTGGACAGCGGCGCGCGTCCGCATTTCATCGGCTATTATGTCCTGGTGATGGGCTTGCAGGGCCGCCCCTGGAACGACTGCAAGGGCGAAGAGAAAAAGGCCCTGCGCAAACGCTTTGACCTGTTGTGTGCAGGGTTCAACCGCTCTGAAACCAAGTTGCGCGCTGATCTTGAGCAGGCGCTCAGTTTCCTGGGTGTGATCGAACGCCGGTAATTCGGCGGACCATCAGCTGTTATGGAAACAACCGGACCGATGCACGCAAATCATCCGCAGTCACGGCAATCACGGAGAGACCCGGACCCAAATTCCATCCACCCGCACAATTACCGGCGCACCGCAGTGAAAGCGGATATAGGTCAATCCGGTGCTTTGCGACAGATCCGGATTGAATCGGTTGCGCAGATTACCGACCTTGACGAAATTCGACGCGACATGGGCATCCGGCGAAATCTCTTGTCCCGCGGATATGAGCATGTCCTGCGACGGCCGTCCCGGCCCAAAGGCGTTTGCCGGAATGCGCAGGGGAAGCGCGCTTGGCTGTTTGCGCAGGAAATCCTCGTCCAGGTGAATCCGGTCGACGGACTGCACCTGCACCGCCGCGCCCGAATAGGTGCGCAGATCGTCGCGCACCCGCAGCACTTCGACCGGAAGGTCGCCGAACACCGTGCTGACCCTGGATTTCCCCGTCAATCCAGGTAGATACCAGGCCATCCGGCGTTCCGTCTGCTCGGCTGCCTCGGGTCGCACAAGTCCTGACAGCGCGTCCTTGATCCGACGGAACTGGTCGAACTCGATCACCGAACCTGAAGAGGGCATTTTCCTTGAATCCTGACCATTGATAATGCGCCGGAAACAGTGGCGCGGATTTTCACCGAATACGAACCAATATGGTGTTGCAGCTGTGCGTCTTCACCACTTGGCAAATCTATCAGGTCAAGCGATGCGGAGAAACCTGTCGAATTGGACAGGTTTTATGCGGCGATCCAGAACAGTGGGCAGGCTGCACCCAGGATTGCCCGCGCCGTGCAGCGGAAGCGCAACTTGCAGTTGGTCCGGCACTGGATCAGAAGCGGCTGAGTGATTCGGTCGAATTGGCCCTTTCGCGCAAGGGCGCTACAACCCTGGATTGCAATCGACTTGCAATAATCCTGCCACCGCAAAACTGTCTTTCTACTGCCCTTCTCTTGCCGGAGTTGAGGTCCAGTCTCAGGGTCATGCGCGGCGATGAAGTCCCCTGATCCACCGCGCACGTGCGATCACATGCTGTTTGCATCGGCCCGAAACGGGTCAAGCTGCCACCCGGCACTTCCCCAAGTCCGCCGGGTGGCAGGCCTCGTGCCGCAAGGACCCGCTCAAGGACCCTATCCGCCGTGGTGCAGAAGGATGTGGCGCCCCGGCCTGCGCCTGGGGTCAGCCCTGGCGCCGGGCAAGGACGACCACGGCCAGAAGGCCCACGGCCATCACCAGGAGGGCCGCCGGGGCGGCTTCGGACAGGCGCTCCAGACTGGCCAGCTCGTAGACGCGGGTGGACAGCGTGTTGAAGTTGAACGGGCGCAGAAGCAGCGTCGCGGGCAGCTCCTTGACGCAATCGACGAAGACAACCAGCAGCGCGGTCAGGATCGAGCCGCGCATCAAGGGCAGATAGACCGCCCCCAGCGTGCCCGACGCCGAACGGCCCAGCGACCGCGCGGCCATCGACAGCGAGGGCGAGACCCGCCCGAACGCCGCATCGACCGCGCCCTGCGCGATGCCGAAAAAGCGCACCACATAGGCCAGACCCAGCGCAAAGGCGGTGCCGGTGATCAGCAGGCCGGGGTCCCAGCCGGTCAGCGCCAGCACGCCGTCCGCCAGCCGGTGATCCAGCGCGGCCAGCGGCAGCAGAAGCCCCAGCGCCAGCACGGCTCCGGGTGCGGCATAGCCGATCAGCGTCAGCGGCAAAAGCCATTGCGCCGCGCGCGAGCCCTTCATCCGCAGCGCATAGACCAGGAAGACCGCGGCCCCGACCGTGGCCAGCGCCGCCAGCCCGCCGACGACAAGCGTGTTCGCCAGCGCCTCCAGCAGGCCGGGGGCCAGCCAGCCCCGCGGGGCAGCGGCCGAGTGGACCAGCATCACCCCGACGGGCAGCAGGAAGCCCCCGGCAAAGGGGATCAGGCACAGAAGCGTGGCGTACCAGCCTTTGGCCCCGAGAATCCGGGTCGGTTCATGCGGTTGTGCGCTGCGGCCCAGGCGGTGAAAGCGCGCGCCGCCGCGCCCTGCCCTTTCCAGCCCGACAAGCAGCAGGATCAGCAGCAGGATCACCCCGGCGATCTGCGCGGCCCCCCCGGCATTGCCGCCGTTCAGCCAGGTGGAAAAGACCCCGGTGGTCAGTGTCTGCACCCCGAAATGCAGGACCGTGCCGTAATCGGCCACCGTCTCCATCAGCGCCAGCGCCACGCCTGCCGCGATGGCCGGCCGGGCCAGCGGCCAGCCGATCCGCAGGAACATGCCCCAGGGACCGCAGCCAAGCGCGCGGGCGACCTCGTAGGCGCGGCCCGACTGCTCGCGGTAGGCCGACCGCGCCAGAAGATAGACGTAAGGGTATAGCGCAAAGGACAGGACCAGGATCGCCATCGGCAGCGACCGGGTCTCAGGGAACCAGTAGTCGCGGGCGGAGGTCCAGCCGAAGGTCGCGCGCAGGGCCGATTGCAGCGGGCCGGCATAATCCAGCACGTCGACCAGGGCATAGGCGCCGACATAGGCCGGGATCGCCAGCGGAAAGAGCAGCGCGTGGGCCAGCCAGTCGCGGCCCGGAAAGCGGTACTGGCTGACCAGCCAGGCCGCCCCGGTGCCCATCGCGGCGGTCAGAATCGCGACCCCCCCCATCAGCAGCAGCGTCGTCACCAGATAACGCGGCAGCACGGTGGCCATCAGATGCGGCCAGATGTTTTCGGTCGGATTGAAGGCGATCCAGGCAATCGACACGATCGGAGCCAGCACCACGATCGCGATGAAAGCAGAGCCGATCGTCCAGAGATCGGGCCGGAAGCGGGGGCGGCGCGCAAGTTGAGTGAAACGGTCGGACATCCTGCGCTCCGGTTACAGGAAAGCGGTTTAACTGTCCAGAAAAGCCCGTATAGTCGCGCCGCCGGGCCAGGGGATGCCCGCGCCGAAAAGTCAGGCCCGATGCGCATCGTCTACCACCTTGGTGTTCATTGCACCGACGAGGACCGGCTGGTCCGCTGCTTGCTGAAGAACCGCGCAGCCCTTGCCGACCAGGGCATTTCCGTCCCCTCGCCCACCCGCTACCGCAAGCTTCTGCGCGCGACCGCCACGCAGCTGCGGGGGCGTCCCGCCTCGGACGAGACGGCGGCGATGATCCTGGACCAGATCACCGACGACCCGCAGGCCGAGCGGATGATCCTGTCCTGGACCAGCTTTCTCAGCTTTCCGGCCTATGCGGTCGGCGACATGCTCTACGGCGCGGGGGGCGAGCGGTTGCAGGGCTTTACCCAGATCTTTCCCGACCATGAGGCCGAGTTTCACCTGGCGATCCGCAACCCCGCCTCCTTCCTGCCAGACCTGCGGCTGCGCGCGCAGGGCAAGGGGCACGAGGATATCCTGCGCGGCGTCGATCCGTTCCGGCTGCGCTGGTCCGACACGATCCGCGCGATCAAGCAGGCGCATCCCGGCGTGCCGCTGACTGTCTGGTGCGACGAGGACACGCCGCTGATCTGGCCCGAGGTGCTGCAGGCGATTTCGGGACACGCGCCCGAGACGCGGCTGGAGGACGACGAGGAACTGCTGTCGGACCTGATCACCGAAGCCGGCTTCGTCCGCTACAAGACCTACTGCCGCGAGCATCCGCCGCAAAGCGTCTCGCAGCGGCGGCGCATCGTCACGGCCTTCCTGGAAAAGTTCGGCCGCCCCGACAAGCTGGCGGCCGACGCCAATGTTCCCGGCTGGTCCGAGGATCTGGTCGAAGAGCTGAGCCGGTCCTACCTGCGCGATCTTGACCGCATCGCCAGGACCCCCGGCGTGCGGCTCATCGAGCCCTGATCAGCTCATCCCCAGCGCGGATTTGTAAAGCTCCAGCACGGCTTCCTCTTCGGCGATCTCGTCCGGCTTGCGCTTGCGCAGCGCGATGACCTTGCGCATGACCTTGGTGTCATAGCCGCGGCCCTTCGCCTCGGCCATCAGCTCTTTCTGCTGTTCGGTCACGTCCTTCTTCTCGGACTCCAGCTGCTCGTAGCGTTCGATGAACTGGCGAAGCTCGTCGGCGGTGACGGCATAGGGATCGTTCGCGTCGGGCATGGCGGTCCTTTGGGCTGGCGGGTGATCCGGGGTTCCTACCCTGCCGGGGCCTTCGGGTTCAAGGCAGGATCGGCCGGTCGGCGGCGTTTGCTTGCCCCTTTGCTTGCGCGGGTGGCTCAGACCGGCTAGCAGAGGCCCAAGGACAGCAAAGAGGGCTTGATGCAGGCGATGATCTGGGCAGGGGCGGCGTTGACCGTCGCAGGGCTTGCGGGCCTGGTCTACTGCATTCTGCGCGCCACGAAGGCCAAGCGGCTGGGACTGGACGACGCCGCGATGCGGGCCGAGATGCAGCGGGTGGTCATGATCAACCTTGCGGCGGTCGGCGTGTCGGGCCTGGGCCTTATGGTCGTGGTGATGGGTATCGTGCTGGGGTGAGCGGGGGCCGGTCTACACCGGCATGTTGTCGAAACCGGCTTCAACCTCGGCATCGGTCGGCAGCCGCGTATCCTCGCCAGGCAACATCGCGGCCAGGGCGTGCATTTCGGCCAGCAGCAGCGCCATGCCCTGCTGCTGCAGGTAGAGGCCGGCGGCCAGAACCTCGGCCTCGTTGCGGACAGGGTCCACGGGCGGAATCGGGTCGGTGGTCCTGTCGGTGGACTTGTCGGTGGGCTTGCGGCCGGTCATCCTGCGCAACTCCTGCAAAGCGGGGTCCAGGGCAGAAGGTCGAGGCGGGCTTCGGCGATGGTCTCGCCACAGCGGGAGCAGGTGCCATAGCTGCCATCGGCAATCCTGGCCAGAGCGGCGTGGATCTGGCTGATCTCGGCCTTGCCCGCGTTGCCGGTGGCTTCCAGCACCTCGTCGCCTTCCCGCTCGATCGCAAGGTCATCCCAGTCAGGGTTCTGATGCGAATCAAGCTCTTGCTCGATGGCTTCCAGCCTGGCGTCCAGTTCGGTCAGCCGCTTTTCCAGCGCGGCCTTGCGGGCGGCAAGCGGTGTGGTCAGATTGGCCTGCATCGGGTCCTCCTCTTTCCGGGCAAGTCTAGGCAGTCGCGGCGGGCGCTGCCTTGACCCAAGTCAACGGCTTTGCGCTTTGCCGTCAAGCTGGCTATGGTCGGGCGGACTTCCCGAAGGTGCCGAAGTGGAGAGACAGATGGACATCCGTGCGATCACCCCCGACTACGCCGTCTCGCCGCAGATCGAGCCGGGCGACCTGCCCGCGATCAAGGCGGCGGGCTACACCACGGTGATCGACAACCGACCCGACGGCGAGATCCCGCCGCACCTGCACACCGACCAGATGCGGGCGGCTGCCGAGGCGCTGGGGCTGACCTTCGTCGCCAATCCGGTGATCGGCGGGGCGATGACGATGGACAACGTCACGGCGCAGGGCGCGGCCATCGCGGCCTCGTCCGGGCCGGTCTTCGCCTATTGCGCCAGCGGCAACCGCTCCTCGGTGGTCTGGGCGCTGGCGCAGGCGGGCAAGCGTCCGGCGGACGAGCTGATCGGCCTGCCCGCGCGCTTCGGCTACCAGCTGGAGCATCTGCGGCCGCAGATCGAAGCCCTGGCCCAAGGCTAGCGCCTAGCCGGCCGCGCGCAACTCGGTGGGGGGCGGTTCGTCCGTCTTGGCGGGCCTTGGCGCGGCGGCTGCCCCTGCCCCCGCCCCCGCCCCTGCCCGCGTCGTCACCGCCTCGTTCAGCTTCAGCGCCCGCATGCCGCGGTGCTGGCCAAGCCGTGCCCCGGCGACGCGCTGCCCCTCGATCGTCTCAAGCGAGATGGCGTCCAGCGCGGACCTGGGCAGGGCCAGCGTCTCGCCCACTGCAAGCGTCATCACCTGCCGCAACGACAATGTCAGCCGCCCGATCACCGCGTCCAGCCGGCAATCGGCCTGCATGACCTGGGCCGAAAGCGCCACGGTGAAGTGCGGCGCCTCGGCTTCTGCCGAGGTGTCCAAGACCGCTGGCGCCTCGCCCCGGCCGATCGCAGGCAACACCAGCAACACCCGCCCCGTGCGCCCATCGCCCCCCCCCAGCGCCACCTCGGCGGACAGCACGCGATAGGCGTCCTCCTCCAGCAAGAGGCCAAGCGGGCGGGCATCCTCCAGATAACTGGCATAGCGGAACCCGCCGGCCCAGTTGAAGTCGGCCTCATCGGCCAGGGTTTCGTCCAGGCCGACAAGCGCGCGGTCGATCACGCCCGCCACCATCGCGGCGTCGATCCGGCTGGCCCGGCGCGGCGGCGGCGTCTGGGACCCAAGCCGACCAAGCGTCTGCTTTTCGATGAACGAGGCGGTCACGCTCGGGCCAAGCATGATGACCCCCAGCCCGCCGCGTGGCCCGTCCAGAAGCGCAATCAGCGCCAGGTCGGGGGCCTGTTCCAGGATTTCCGCCAGACTTTGCCGGGCGATGGTCAGACTGCGGAATTCGAGGTCCAGCCCCATCGCATCGCGCGCGGCACGGGCCAGCGCCAGGCGCCAGCCCCGGTCGGCACCCGGAGCCCCTTCCGCCTGGGTCGGGCGGGCGCGGTCGATCTTGCGGCGGATCACGTCGGTCATGGCGGCCCTGTCCCTCGCCCGACACCCTAGCGCAGGCTTCCCTTCCAAAGGGTTAACGCCGATCGGCCCTAGGCTGCCTGACGCTCCAGCCGCAAAGGCACCGTCACGCGGAACGCGGCCCCCTTCTGGCCCGGCAGATAGGCGACCGCCCCGCCCAGGCTTGTCATGATCTCGCGGCAGATCGCCAGACCCAGACCCGCCCCGCCCGCCCGGTTGGCGTCGGTGAGACGGGCGAACTTCTCGAAGATCAGGGACTGGCTGTCCTTCGGGATGCCCTTGCCATTGTCGATGAAGTCCACCGTCACCCGCCCGGCCCGCTGGCGGACCACGATCCGCAGCTCGGGCCGGGCGGCGTCGCAATACTTGCGGGCGTTCGAGATCAGGTTGATGAAGACCTGGGTCAGCCGGTCGGCGTCGGTCTTCAGATAGATCGCCTCGGACGGCAGGTCGCGCACCACCAGGAAGTCGCGGTCCGGTCGGGTCTGGCGCGCGGCCGTCAGCGCGGTGTCGATCATCCCCTGCAGGCTGGCCAGGCCCAGGTTCAGCTGCACCGAGCCGTTTTCCAGCACCGAGAGGTCCAGAAGATTGTCCAGCAGCCGCGTCAGCCGCTTGGCCTCGTCATGGATGATCCTGCCATAGCGCATCACCGCCTCGGGCGGCAGGTCGCCATCGGTCAGGATCTCGGAGAAGGCCCGGATCGAGGTCATCGGCGTGCGCAGCTCGTGGCTGATCTGACTGAGGAACGCATCCTTCTGCAACGACAGCTGGGTCAGCTTTTCGTTGGCTTCGCGCAGCGCGCCGGCAGTGCGGGTCAGCTCGGCCTCGCGCGCTTCAAGCTGGGTGGAATACTCCAGCAGCTGTGCCGATTCGGAGGCCACCGCCATCAGGTCCTCGACCGTCACTGTCGCGCGACCGACCAGTTGGCTGATCATCGCATGCGCCGTCGCCGCCCCGACCGAACCCGAAAGCCGCGTCTCGAGCTGGTCAAGGAACGTCGGGGTCGGATCGGGCAGGAAGCCTTCCTTGCCCTGGGAGCGGGCCGCGTCCTGGAAGAAGCTCAGCGCCGTCTCCTCGCCCAGGATGCGCTGCGCCATGCCCAGCAGCGCTTCGGGGTCCACCTGGCCCCGCGCCCAGCGTTGCGGCCCGACCGAGCCTTCGAAGACATTGACGAAGGCAGCCCCCTGCAGCCGTTCCACCGGGCCGGGGAAGGTGAAAAGCGAGCCAAGGCAGAAGGCCAGCACATTCAGCGCCATCGACCAGAACAGCGCATGGGTGATCGGGTCCATCGTCTGGGTGCCGAACAGCGCCTGGGGCCGCAGCCAGGACAGGCCGAAAAGCCCTTGGGTGAAGACCGCCTCGGACAGGGCCGCGCCGGGGCCGAACGAGGGCAGGAACGACGTGTAGGCCCAGACCACCAGCCCGGTGAGCAGGCCCAGCAGCGCGCCGGTCCGCGTCGCTCCGCGCCAGAAGATGCCGCCCAGCATCGCCGGCAACACCTGCGCCACGCCCAGAAAGGCGACCAGACCGATGGCCGCCAGCGCCGCCGAACCGCCCGAGACATGGTAGTAGCCATAGCCCAGGGCCAGCACGATCGCGATTGCCAGCCGCCGCGCCATCAGGACGACCGAGCGCAGGTCATCCGCCGCCGCCGCCCCCGGCCGCAGCCGCAGCCAGAGCGGGATCATCACATGGTTCGAGATCATCGTGGCCAGCGCGATGGATTCGACGATCACCATCGACGTCGCCGACGAAAACCCGCCCAGAAACACCAGCATCGCCAGCGCCCCCTGCCCCTCGGCCAGGGGCAGCGTCAGGACGAACATGTCGGGGTTCGAGCCGGCGGGCATCCGCTCCAGGCCGACCACGGCGATGGGCACGATGAACAGGCTCATCGCCAGAAGGTAAAGCGGAAAGGCCCAGCTTGCGCGGGCCAGGTGGCCCTCGTCCTCGTTCTCGACGACCATGACCTGGAACATGCGCGGCAGGGTGATGACCGCAGCGGCCGACAGGAAGATCAGGCCGGTCCAGCGCCCCGGCTCGACCTGCCAGGCCGAAAGATCGGCGGCATCGATCTTGGCGATCACCTCGGCCACGCCCCCGGCGATGCCCCAGACGACGAAGCTGCCCACGGCCAGAAGCGCGACCAGCTTGACCACCGCCTCGACCGCGATCGCGGTGACGATGCCGTGGTGCTGCTCGCGCGCGTCAAGGTTGCGTGTGCCGAAGAGGATGGTGAAGAACGCCAGCCCCACTGCCACCCAGACCGCCGTCTGCCCGGGGTCCAGCGGGCGCGAGCCGTCGGGGGCGGCGCTGGCGAAGACGCCAAAGGACAGGACCACCGATTGCAGCTGCAAGGCGATGTAGGGCGTCGCCGCGATCACCGCGATCAGCGTCACGATCACGCCCAGCAGGTTGGACTTGCCATAGCGCGACGAGATCAGGTCGGCGATCGAGGTGACATGATACTGCCGCCCGATCCGCACCAGCTTGCGCAGAAGCCACCACCAGCCGATGAAGACCAGCGTCGGGCCAAAGTAGATCGTCAGGAACTCCAGCCCCGAACGCGCGGCATAGCCGACGGCACCGTAGAAGGTCCAGGCGGTGCAGTAGATCGACAGCGACAGCGTGTAGACCAGGGGCGAGCGCAGCCAGCCCAGCCGTCCCCGCGCCGCCCGCCGTTCGACCAGGAAGGCGACCGCAAAGAGGAAGGCCACGTAAAGCAGGCAGGACAGGACCAGAAGGTTGAAGGGCACCTCAGTCCTCCTCGTCGTCGGTGCCGTCCCCGCCGCGCAGTCCGGGGGCGAAGGCCGCGGCGACGCCGATCAGCCCCAGCCAGACCAGGAAGAAGTAGATCACGTCGCCCGACCGCAGCGCCACGCGCGAGTCCGGCGTCCAGAGCAGGGGCAGCAGCAGCAGGAAGATCCCCACCACCGGCAAGAGCCGCGCCGCATCGCGCAGCCTGCGGCGGCGATAGGGCGCGCGGGCCAGAAACAGCGGGGGCTTGGGCCGGCGCATCAGCCGCCCCGTCGCGGCTGGCCCAGCATCGACCTGACCTCGGCCAGGATCTCGGCGTTGGAAAACGGCTTGGTCATGAAGCAATCCGCCCCTGCCTCTTGCGCCATCTCGCGGTCGCGGCCGCGCGCGGTCAGCATCAGCACCGGCAGGTCGCGGCTTTTCGGGTCGGCGCGGACCGCCGTCAGGATTTCCAGGCCCGACATGCCCGGCAGCATATGGTCGAGGATCATCAGGTCCGGCGGGTCCTGCCACACCATCTGCAGCGCCGCGGCCCCTTCGGCAGCATGGCTGACCCGCAGCCCGTCACGGGTCAGCAGGAAACGGATCGCCTCGGCGATGTTGGGTTCGTCCTCGATGAGGAGCACATGCTGTGTCAATGGTTCCCCCCGGGGGTCTCCCGCCCCTTGGTGACAGTATCGGCGCAAAGCCGGTCGCCTGTCAAAGCCTTGGGACGGCAAGACCGCACCGGATGCGTCTAGCCGATGCCCTCGGCCGCCAGGATCGAGGGTTCGCGCCGGGCCGGACAGTCGCCCCGGGCACAGACCCGGCAGCTTGACCCGACGGGCAGCACCGGCCCTGCCCCGTCGTCGGGCAGGATCAGCATCGCCGCCTCGCGCAGTTCGGGTCCGCGCAGGCCCTGCGGATGCCGGGTCTCGGCCCAGGCGATGACCCGGTGACGACGGTCGTTCTGCCCGGCCATCTGCACCCGCGCCTCGAAGGGCTGCATCGGCCGGCCAAGGGCTGCATAGAGCGGCCAGAGCGGACAGGCCGAGCCGAAGCGCGGCAGCGGAAAGCCGGTGGCAGGCTTGCGGAGGGTCAGCGTGCCAGAGCCGTCGCAGCCGACCAGTCCGGTCGGCAGGCCCGGCACACCGGCAAGGCGCCGCATCGCCACCAGCGGCGAGGTGCCGAAACGTTCGGCCAGCGCGATGGGGTCCGGCCCGATCTCGGCCAGGGCGTCGGCAAAGCCGGCCTCTGGCACAAGTGCCGCGTCGCTTCTGGCCCGCGCCACATGCGCCCGCATCAGACTGCGCGCCGCGGTCGAGGCCAGGCGGCCGATCTCTTCCTCCAGCCCCCCGGCCAGTTCGGCGTCGGTCAGGATCCAGGACCGGCTGCGCAACCAGTCCTCGACTTCCTCCTGCGGGGCGGCGATGCCCTTCTCCTCGATGGCCTGGCCTGCGTCCAGGAACCCCACCAGCGCCTCGGCCCCTGCGGCCAGGCGTTCGCTGTCCTGATGCAGGTTGTGGTGAAAGCGCCGCGCCCACTCCGGTTCCAGATCCGGCGTCTCGGCCAGGATCGCCGCCGTCGCCCGCACTGCCGAGAGCGAGGACAAAAGCTCGTGCAGCGATTGCGACAGGTGGGGGTCGTGGGTCATCCGGTCGTTCAGCGCCTCGACCGCGCGTTCCAGCGCCCGGCCCCGCGCATCCAGCGCCGCGATCAGCGCGGCCCATCCCGGAAAGCGGTCGACGAAATCCTCGACCCGTTCGACTTCGACCTCGGTGTCCCCGCGGGCGGCCGCGGCGCGCAGATCCTCGACCAGCGTGGCCTCCCGCCCTTCGGTCAGCGCAGCGCGGTCGATCTGCAAGGCATCGGCCAGCCGCTCCATCACTTCGGGGGTGACCTTGCGGCGGTTGTGCTCGATGAGGTTCAGGTAGCTGGCCGAGATCCCGGCCGCCGCCGCCACGTCCGATTGCCGCAACCCCGCCGCCAGACGGCGTTCGCGCAACTTGGTGCCAGAGAGGGCGGAAGGCGGCATGGTCGCGGGTCCGTAAAATTGCTTTACCGCAGGAGGGCCGATTTACAGAACCTTGTCAATCGGCGGGACCGCCGCTGCCCTGGTCGAAGCTGGCGAAGCGGTGGCCGTAGAAGCTGACCGCCCGCAGCGCGCAGTCCTGGACGGCAAGATGCAGATGCGCGCCCTCGTTCACGCCGGGGGCCGTGCTGTCACGCGCCAGCGCCACCCGGCCGGCACCCGGTCGCTCACCGACCCGGGGACGCCAGAAGGCAACCTGTTCGTCCAGATGGGTTTCCAGCAGCGGATCACCCTGGCCCCAGGTAATCTCGGAGATCCGTTCGACCACCGCCAGGCAATAGGCCGCCTCTGCCTCGGCCGACGTGGCATCGTGAAGATAGCCGGTCGGCCCGGCCCGGCCCTGCCACCAGACGGTTGCGAACAATGTCAGCGCCAGGGTCACAAGACCCGCCACGATCCACCTCATCCTTGTCCCCTTTCACGGGACAAGAAACCACGGAACCGTAAAGAAAAGGCGGACGCGACCCCGTGGCCGCGCCCGCCAGATGCAGACAAGTCTAGCGATTACTGCGCCAGCGCCCTGTCGGTGATCACAGAGGTCCAGGCCCCTTCCGGCGCCTTGGTGATCACCGGGTCCGAGCCGCCAGCCATCAGGGTTGCCACGGTGCGTTCTGCTGCCGCGACGTCCAGCGCGCCGTTGGAACCGGCGGTCAGCTTGGCAATCTCACCCATCATCCGCTTCTGGTGCGTCTCGGTCTGCGCGCCGGTCTGGTCATTTTCCAGCACGATCATCGCCGCTTCGTCCGGGTTCGCCTCTGCGTATTTCCAGCCCTTCATCGAAGCGCGGACGAACTTGACCATCGTCTCCTGGAAGGCCGGGTCGGCCAGGCGATCCTCAAGCACGTAAAGCCCGTCCTCCAGCGTGGCGACGCCCTGGTCTTCGTACTTGAATGTCACCAGCTGGTCCTCGGTGATCCCGGCGTCGATGACCTGCCAGTATTCGTTGTAGGTCATGGTCGAGATGCAGTCCGCCTGCTTTTGCAAGAGCGGGTCAACGTTGAAACCCTGCTTCAGGACCGTGACACCGCCGGGCGAGCCGTCGGTCGCCAGGCCCAGCTGCGACATCCAGGACAGGAACGGAAACTCGTTGCCGAAGAACCAGACACCCAGGGTCTTGTCGGCAAAGTCCGCCGGCGAGGTGATCCCGGTTTCCTTCAGGCAGGTCAGCATCATGCCCGACCGCGCGAAGGGCTGGGCGATGTTCACCAGCGGCAGGCCCTTTTCGCGCGCGGCCAGTGCGGCCGGCATCCATTCCACGATCACGTCGGCCCCGCCGCCCGCGATCACCTGGGTGGGCGCGATGTCCGGGCCGCCTGGCAGGATGGTGACGTTCAGGCCCTCTTCCTCGTAGAAGCCCTTGGCCTGGGCGACATAATAGCCCGCGAACTGGGCCTG
>PNNE01000097.1 GCA_013824055.1 Rhodobacter sp.
GTGCGGATGTGGCGGAATTGGTAGACGCGCAGCGTTGAGGTCGCTGTTCCTTAACCGGAGTGAAAGTTCGAGTCTTTTCATCCGCACCAGGGTCGGTCGGGACAAGCCAGAGGGCGCGGGGGAAACCTTCGCGCCCTTCGCATTTCCGGGGCGAGGCCATGCCGGAATGCCTCCTTTTCTTGCGCAGATCGCAGGCAGATCGACCGCCGCAGTCGGCCAATCTGACCATTATTCCCGCAGCGGCGCAAAGGGACCCAAAGCTGTCGCTAAACGCCCCTTTTGCGCCGAAAAAGTGCATTGCAATGAGGGGCGGCTTTCGCTTTAGTCGAATCAATCAGAAGAGACGCCCAAGGCGTCCAGTACATCAGGGAGACACGGGTGACGCTTGAGCCCCGCAACGACGCCTTCGTCGCGTTTGAGCATGTCCAGAAAAGCTATGATGGCGTCACGCTGGTCGTGAAGGACCTGAACCTGACCATCGCCAAGGGCGAGTTCCTGACCATGCTCGGGCCGTCCGGGTCGGGCAAGACCACCTGCCTGATGATGCTGGCCGGGTTCGAGACCGCCACGCATGGCGAGATCCGGCTGGACGGCGTGAACATCAACGAGGTCCCGCCGCACAAGCGCGGGATCGGGATGGTGTTCCAGAACTATGCGCTGTTCCCGCACATGACGGTGGGCGAGAACCTGTCCTTCCCGCTGGAGGTGCGGGGCATGGGCAAGTCCGAGCGTGAGGCAAAGATCAAGCGGGCGCTGGACATGGTGCAGATGGGCGCTTTTGCCGCGCGCCGCCCGGCCCAGCTTTCCGGCGGCCAGCAGCAGCGCATCGCGCTGGCGCGGGCGCTGGTCTTCGACCCCAAGCTGGTCCTGATGGACGAGCCCCTGGGGGCCCTGGACAAGCAGCTGCGCGAACACATGCAGTTCGAGATCAAGCACTTGCATGAATCGCTTGGGATCACCGTGGTCTACGTGACCCACGACCAGGGCGAGGCGCTGACCATGTCCGACCGTGTCGCGGTGTTCAACGACGGCAAGATCCAGCAGCTCGCCCCTCCGTCGGACCTGTACGAACGCCCCGACAACAGCTTTGTCGCCCAGTTCATCGGCGAGAACAACAAGCTGCCCGGCACGCTGGAAGAGCTGAACGGCGACAAGGCGCTGGTGCGGCTGACGACCGGGGAACTGATCGACGCCACCGCCGTCAACGTCAAGGAAAAGGGCCAGAAGACCCTGGTCTCGATCCGGCCGGAACGGGTGGAATTCAAGCCCGAGATGATGCCCGCCGGCGTTCACACGCTGGATGCCGAAGTGGTCGAGATGATCTACATGGGCGACATCCTTCGCGCGGTGCTGAAGGTCGCGGGGTCCGACGACTTCGTGATGAAGATGCGCAATACCCTGGGGCAGTCCAAACTTGTCCCGGGACAGAAGATCAAGGTGGGCTGGCATCCCCAGGATGCCCGCGCGCTGGACCCTTGATACCTGGCCGGACCCGGCAGCCGACTGACAACCAACGATACAGGGAGACCCGAATGAAGAAGACTCTCATCCTCTCCACCGCCCTTGTGGGCTTTGCCGCCGCGGCCCAGGCCGAAGTGACGGTGATGTCCTGGGGCGGCTCTTACGGGGCGGCGCAGACCGAAGGCCACCTGAAGCCCTTCACCGCCGCGACCGGCATCCCGACCAGGATGGTCGACAGCGAGAACCCCGCCACGCCGATCAAGGCGATGGTCGAGGCGAACAACGTCACCGTCGACGTGGCCAGCCTGGAATATGCCGACGCGATCCGCCTGTGCGACGAGGGCGTGCTGGAGCCGATCGACATCGCCATCCTGCCGCCAGGTTCGGACGGCACTCCGGCGGTCGACGACTTCCTGCCCGGCGCGATCACCGATTGCGGCGTGTCGACCGACATCTGGTCGACCGTCTTTGCCTATGACACCACGAAGTTCCCGGACGGCGGCCCGACCACCGCGGCCGATTTCTTCGACCTGGAGAAGTTCCCCGGCAAGCGCGGCCTGCGCCGGGGCGCCAAGGCCGTTCTGGAATTCGCGCTGATGGGCGATGGCGTGCCCGCGTCCGAGGTCTACGACGTTCTGGGCACCCCCGAGGGCATCGACCGCGCCTTCGCGAAACTCGACACCATCAAGTCGGAAGTCGTGTGGTGGGAAGCCGGAGCCCAGGCACCGCAGATCCTGGCCGACGGCGAGGTCGTGATGACCACGGCCTACAACGGCCGGATCTTCAGCGCCCAGATCACGGAAGGCAAACCCTTCCAGATCGTCTGGGACGGCCAGATCTACGAAAACGAGATGTACGTGATCCCGAAGGGCGCGCCGAACCTGGAAGAGGCGAAGCAGTTCATCGCCTATGCCACCTCGACCGAAGGCCTGCGCCAGCAGGCGCAGTGGATCAGCTACGGCCCGGCACGCAAGTCGGCGCTGATCGAACCGCTGATCTTCAACGACGGCAAGACCGAGATGGCGCCACATCTGCCGACCTATCCCGACAACATGAAGAACGCGCTGGAATCCGACTGGGAGTTCTGGGTCGACCGGGACGCCGAGCTGAACGAGCGCTTCAACGCCTGGCTTGCCGCCGGCTGATGACCCCCTGGCGCGGGGGGCTGACCTCCCGCGCCGCCTTTCCTGACCGAGACGAGCATGGCCCAACTTCTGACCACCGCTGACGGGCGCCCGCTGGCCGAGGCGCTTGCCCAGGCCCAGGCCAAATCGCGCCGCCGGGCGTTTCTGCTGGTCGTGCCGCTTTTGCTGTTCGTCCTGGTCAGCTTCGTGCTGCCGATCGGCCAGATGCTGCATCGGTCGGTCTATCACGACGGATTTTCCGCCAATGCCCCCGCCCTTGTGGCCTGGTTCGCGGCGAACCCCGCAGGCACCGAGCCTGACGAGGCGGCATTCGCAGCCCTGACCGAGGATTTGCGCGGCATGCAGGCCAACCGCACCGCGGGCGAGGCCGGGACGCGGGTGAACTACATTCTTTCTGAATCCCGCTCGATGTTCACCAGGGCCGCGCGGGAGGCAGGCGATCTTGTCCCGCCCTACCGCGACGCCTTCGAGGCCCTGGACCCGCGCTGGGTGCAGCCGGCGGTCTGGCAGGCGATGCGCAGCTCCTCCAGCGCCTATACCACCGATTTCTATGTGGTCTCTGCCGACTTCCAGCGTGCGGACGACGGCAGCCTGGTCCGGGTGCCCGAGAACCGGCAGATCTACATCTACCTGTTCGTCAAGACCTTCCTGCTGTCCGGTCTGATCACGCTGATCTGCCTGCTGATCGGCTTTCCGGTCGCGCATCTTCTGGCGACGCTGCCGATGGCCAAGGCCAACCTGCTGATGATCCTGGTGCTGCTGCCGTTCTGGACCTCGCTTCTGGTGCGCACCACCAGCTGGATGGCGCTGTTGCAGGGCGAAGGCGTCATCAACGACCTGCTGGTCTGGATCGGGGCCGTGGCCGAGGACGGGCGGCTGCGCATGATCAACAACCAGACCGGCACGATCATCGTGATGACGCATATCCTGCTGCCGTTCATGATCCTGCCGCTCTATTCGGTGATGCGGGTGATCCCGCCCAGCTATGCCCGCGCGGCACGCTCGCTGGGGGCGACCTCCTGGACCACGTTCCGGCGGATCTACCTGCCGCAGACCCTGCCGGGGATCGGCGCGGGCTCGCTTCTGGTCTTCATCCTGGCGGTCGGCTACTACATCACGCCCGCGCTGGTCGGTGGGGCGGACGGGCAGCTCTTCTCGAACATGATCGCCTTCCACATGGACAATTCCAACTGGTCGATGGCGGCGGCGCTGTCCGCCATGCTGCTGGTCGGTGTCCTGATCCTGTACTGGCTTTATGACCGGCTGGTCGGCATCGACCGCCTGAAACTGGGGTGATCCGATGGCGCTGCCGACCTATGCCGATCCGCTGGAGCGCCTGTGGCACCGCACCTATCAGGTGATCTGCGTGCTGGTCTTCATCTTCCTGATCTCGCCGATCCTGATCGTGATCCCGCTGTCGTTCAACGTCGAGCCCTATTTCAGCTTCACCGAGAAGATGGTGCGGCTGGACCCCGCGGGCTATTCGACGCGCTGGTACGACATGCTGCTGACCTTCGGGATGCAGGCCCCGGATGTGCCGCGGGATGGCAGCTGGCTTGCCGACATGTGGGAAAACTCCACCTGGGTGAATGCCGCGAAGAACTCGGTCATCATCGGCTTCTGGGCGACGATCCTGGCCACGGTGCTGGGCACGCTGGCCGCACTTGGCCTGTCGCGGCCGGAAATGCCCTACCGCCGCACGATCATGGCGATCCTGATCAGCCCGATGATCGTGCCGATCATCATCATCGCCACGGGGATGTTCTTCTTCTTCTCGAACCCCTGCGGCGTGATCGGGCTGGAATGCGGGCGGCTGACCTCGACCTATCTGGGTGTGATCCTGGCGCATACCATCCTGGGCATCCCCTTCGTTATCATCACCGTGACGGCGACGCTGTCGGGCTTCGACCAGTCGTTGATCCGCGCGGCGCAGTCGCTGGGGGCCAATCCGCGGACGACCTTCTTCAAGGTGGTGATGCCGCTGATCCTGCCGGGCGTGATCTCGGGCGCGCTCTTCGCCTTTGTCACCTCGTTCGACGAGGTGGTGGCGGTCCTGTTCATCGCGGGTCCCGAGCAGCAGACCATCCCGCGCCAGATGTGGAACGGCATCCGCGAGCAGATCAGCCCGGCGATCCTGGCGGTGGCGACGATCCTGGTGGTGATCTCGATCGCGCTTCTGACCACGGTCGAGCTCTTGCGGCGCAGGTCGGACCGGCTGCGGGGTGTCACGGGGCGCTGAAGGGCGGCTCCTCGTGCGACTTCGTCTTCTCGTCGCGGGTGCCTTGCCGCGGTCAGGGCAGGATGTGCAGCCAGGCCCAGGCAGTGACGATGGACGCGGCCGTCGCGACCAGCACGCTTGAGGCATTCACCCGTTTGCCGACGCCGTAGATGTGGGCAAACATGTAGGCGTTGACGCCAGGGGCCATCGCTGCCGTCACCACGGCGGACCGCAGTGCCGCGGTGTCCAGCTGGAAGACCTGGGTGCCAAGGACCCAGGTGATGCCAGGATGCAGAAGCAGCGAGGCGGCGGTGACCATCAGGACCGGGCCGATGTCGCCCTCGATCCGGTAGCGGACCAGGACGCCGCCCAGACCGAACAGCGCGACCGGAATGGCCGCCTGGGCGATCATGTCGATGCCGGACCAGAAAAAGCCGGGCAGCGGGTTTCCGGCCAGGTTCACCGCGAAACCGAGAAGGATGCCGATCACCAGCGATTGCGACAGGATCGCGCGGGTGATCTGCCGGGTAAGCGCGACGCCCGACAGCCCGGCCCCCCGGCTTCGCGCCCATTCCATCAGCGCGATGCCGAAGCCGTACAGCATGGGGGCGTGCAGCGAGATGATCGCGTAGTTGCCTTGCAGCGCCGCAGGACCGTAGGCGCGTTCGGTGATGGCGAGGCCAAGCAGGAGCGAGTTCGAGAACAGCCCGGCGAAGCCGATGCTGACGGCGTCAGGCATGGCGCGGCGGAACACCAGCATGGCCCCGAAGAAGCAGGCGAAGAAGCCCGCGAAGGCTCCGGCATAGAAGCTGGTCATCAGGCCAAGGTCGTAGGCGGCCGAAAGATCCAGATGCGCGATCGAGCGGAAGAGCAGGCAGGGCACTGCGAAGTTCTGCGCGAACCGCATCAGGCCATCGACCGCGGGCTCGGCCAGCAGGCCCGCGCGGACGACCGCATAGCCGAAGCCGATGACCAGGAACACCGGGAGGATGACGTCGAGAAGCGCGCTCACTTCCGAACCGGAGCGGGGGGTTTCACACCCCCCGCAGCCCCGGTGGAGTGGTTCCGAAACGAGCAGGCAGCAGGGTCAGGGCTGGTTGTCATAGGTCACGGTCATGCCGTCGAAGGCGGGGGTGATGTGGGGCGGAAGTTCGGCACGCAGGACCTCGTAGTCGAGGTCGATGTGCATGTTGGTGATGACCGCGCGGGCGGGTTTGGCGCGGGCGATCCAGCCAAGGGTCATGTCAAGATGGGCATGGGTCGGGTGCGGCTTGCGGCGCAGCGCATCGACGATCCAGCAGTCGAGGCCGTCCAGCACGGGCCAGCTTTCCGCCGGGATGGCGACGGCGTCCGGCAGATAGGCCAGGGGGCCGATGCGGAAGCCGAGCGCGTCCATGCTGCCATGCTCGGCGCGGAACGGGGTCAGGGTGACGGGGCCTCCGGCACCCGTGACCGAAACCGGTCCGTCGATGGTGTGAAGATCGAGGATCGGCGGGTAGGGTGAGCCTGCGGGCTGGAAGAAGGCATAGCCGAAGCGGGAGAGGAGCGCCTCTTGCGTGGGGCCGTCGGCCCAGACGGGAAGGCGCTGGCGCTGGTTGAACACAACCTGCCGCAGGTCGTCGATCCCGTGCATGTGGTCGGCGTGGCTGTGGGTGTAGACGACGCCGTCGAGCGCGCCGACGCCTGCGTCCAGAAGCTGGTCGCGCATGTCGGGAGAGGTGTCGATCAGGACCCGCGTGATGCCCTCGGCCGTCTCGCGGGTGATCAGCAGGGAACAGCGGCGGCGGCGGTTCTTCGGGTTCCCGGGGTCGCAGTCGCCCCAGATGCCGCCAAGGCGCGGGACCCCGCCCGAAGAGCCGCAGCCGAGGATGGTGAAGGTCAGTTTCGCCATCACGCCGCCTTTGCCGTGCGGGCGGCGCGCGGGAAGATGCGGTCGAAATTGGCGGTCGTCTGGGCGGCAAAGGCTTCGAGGCTGAGGCCGAAGACCGGGGCCAGGGCGCGGGCGGTGTGGGCCACATAGGCCGGCTCATTGCGCTTGCCGCGGTAGGGTGGCGGGGCAAGGTAGGGGCTGTCGGTTTCCAGAAGCAGCCGGTCCAGCGGGGCGCGCGCGAAGATGTCGCGCAGGTCCTGGCTTTTCGGGAAGGCCGCGATGCCAGAGATCGAAAGGGCGAACCCCATGTCCAGCGCCGCCTCGGCCAGGCGCGGGCCGGAGGTGAAACAGTGCATCACGCAAGCATAGGGCTTCACGGCCATGCCTGCGGCGAGGATGGTTTCCATGTCCTGATCGGCGTCGCGGGAGTGGATGATCAGCGGCAGGCCGGTTTCCTGCGCCGCCTCGATATGGATGCGCAGGCTGGTCTGCTGGATCGGCTTGCTGTCAGCGGTGTAGTGGTAGTCAAGGCCGGTCTCGCCGATGCCCACAAGGCGGGGGTGGCGGGACAGGGTGACAAGGTCCTCGACCGAGGTCAGGGGTTCCTCGGCCGCGCTCATCGGGTGGGTCCCGGCGGCGTAGAAGACCTCGGGATGGGCCTCGGCCAGGGCGCGGACGCGGGGCTCGTTGCGCAGACGGGTGCAGATCGTGACCATCCGGTTCACCCCGGCGGCACGGGCGCGGGCGATGATCGCATCGGTCTCGGCGATCAGGTCCGGGAAGTCCAGGTGACAGTGGCTGTCGACAAGATCAAGCTTGGATAGGGACATTTCGGCTTACCTCTGGGCGAGGCTTCCCGCCGTCTCGTCGACCTTCAGGAGGATATCCATCAGAAGTGCGGCAGGGTCAAGGTTGACCGCCTTGCCCCGCCGGGCGCGGGCCGAGAGGGTCTGGGCAAGCTCGGCCCAGGCGCGGGCGGCATGGGCGTGCGGGGCAAGGCGGGCCAGAAGCTGGGCTTCGTTCGGGGCTGCCTCGGGCGGGGTCTGGCCGGTCGCGCCAAAGCGGGCGAGGCGAGCCAGAAAGAGGTCGATCAGGGTGACGAGAAGGTCGAAGGTCTCGGCCGCGCCCCGTGCGGCGGCAAGGTCGGCCAGCGCCAGGGCCTGCGGGCGGTCGAGGCGGGGGAGGGTGGCGAAGAGGCGGGTCAGGGCAGAGTACAGCTTGAGACCGTCAAGGTTGGTCAGCCGGAACGCCTCGCCCACCGAGCCGCCGGACAGTTCGGCCAGCGCGGTCCGGTCCTCGGGCACGACGTCGCCGCCGGCCTGGGTCAGGGCGTCGGCAAGGTCCTGGGGGGCGAGCGGGGTCAGCCGCAGCTCGCGGCAGCGGGAGCGGATCGTCGGCAGAAGCCGCGCCGGCTGGTGGGCGATCAGGAACAGGGTGACGTTCGCCGGGGGTTCCTCGAGCAGCTTCAGCAGGGCGTTGGCGGCGGCAGGGTTCATCTCGTCCACCGCATCGATGATCGCGGTGCGTCGGCCTCCGTCGGCGGCAGAGAGGGCGAAGAAGGACTTCATCTTGCGCACCTCGTCGACCGAGATCACCTGCGACAGCGCGGTTTCCTTGTCGTTCGGCGCGCGGCGAAGCAGGAAGTGCCGCGGTTCGGCCAGCTGAAGAAGACGGCGGGCGACGGGGTGGCTGTCGGGGACGTCGAGACTGCCCGGCGGCGGCGCCGCGAACATGCCGCCGTCGTCGTCGGGCGTGGCCAGCAGGAACCGGGCCAGGCGCCAGGCGAGCGTGGCCTTGCCGACCCCTTTCGGCCCGGTCAGCATCCAGGCGTGGTGCAGGCGGCCAGAGGTGAAGGCGCGCAGGAATTCGGCTTCCTGCGCGGCATGACCGAACAGGACTCGCGTCTCGCGCGGGTGGGGGGCGCCTTCCAGGCGGTCGGGTTCGGGCAGGGGGTCGGTCGCGGCCATGCGGGGGAGATTGCATGGGGACAGGGGGAAGGGGAAGGGGGTGCAGGATGTCCAGGGCAGGCGGTGAGGGCGACCTTGGAAAGACAACCGTCCGGTCGCGAGTGTTCGCGACGTGTCAGGCCCGAGTGCCGGGGTCCGTCCGGGTGCGGGGAAGGCCTGGCACGCCGGTTGACCGGCCCCGGCGCGGAGTGCAGGCTTCAGCGCGGGGAGCCGGGTCGGACGGCAGGGCCAGACTTGGGGCGACCAGGCTTGTGGCGGCCGGGTCTGGGGCGGCCGGGCTTGGGGGGCAGAAGGAATGGGGGCAGAAGGAAGATGCCGATGGAAGCCCGGATCTCGCTGATCACGCTGGGGGTGGCCGACCTTGAGCGCTCGGTCGCGTTCTACCGCGATGGGCTGGGATTGCCGACAGAGGGCATCATCGGCACCGAGTTCGAACATGGGGCGGTGGCGTTCTTTCCGCTGGCGGGCGGCGTGACCCTTGCGCTTTGGGCGCAGGCGGACCTGGCGCATGATGCGGGCCTGCCGGTGAAGCCGGTCAGTCCGACGGGCTTTGCGCTGGCGCACAATGTGCGGGCGCAAACTGAGGTCGATGCGGTGATGGCGGCGGCGGGGCAAGCCGGGGCGCAGGTGGTGAAGCAAGCGCAGCCGACGTTCTACGGCGGCTATGCCGGGTATTTCCAGGACCCGGACGGCCACCTGTGGGAGGTGGCCTGGAACCCGGCGATCCTGCCGGACTGAGCCGGGACGGTGGGCGGATCGCCCACCCTACGGGCCTTGCGCGGCGAAACCTGGGCGAAGCGGCGGGCGGTCCGACCGCGGGTGCAGGGTGGGCGATCCGCTCACCTTGCGGCAAGGGTCAGCCGGCACCCAGATGCTGGGCGACCACCTGCCAGACGCGGTCTGCCACGGTGTCCGGCTCGGCATCGGCGTCGATCACGCGGAAGCGGTCATGGCGCGCCGCAAGGGTCAGGAAACCCGCGCGGGCCTTTTCCTGGAAGCCGAGGCCCATGTCCTCGAACCGCAGCTCGGCTCCGCGCGGGCGGTGGCGCGGGCGAGGCCCTTGGCGGGATCGAGGTCGAAGAGAAGCGTCAGGTCCGGCTCGACCCCGATCATCAGGGCGTGCAGCCGGTCGACCGTATCGGTCAGATCGCCCCGGGTAATCCCCTGGAAGATGCGGGTGCTGTCGGCGAAGCGGTCGGTGATCACGATCTCGCCCCGGGCAAGGGCCGGGCGGATGGTCTTTTCCAGATGATCGCGGCGGGCGGCGGTGAAGAGCAGGATCTCGGTCTCGGGGGACCAGCGGTCGGTGGCGCCTTCCAGGACCAGGCGGCGGATCTCCTCGGCGCCGGGACTGCCGCCGGGTTCGCGGGTCAGAGTGACGGTGTGGCCCCGGTCACGCAGGGCCTCGGCCAGCCGACGGGCCTGCGTGGACTTTCCCGAACCGTCGATGCCTTCGAACGAGAGGAAGCGACCGGCCATTCAGCTGGCCGGCGACCCGATGTAGCGGGCGTAAAGCGTCTGGGCCGCCGTGGTCAGCCGCTTCATGAAGCCGGCGGTGGCGACGTCGGCTTCGGCGACCAGGGGGAAGCGGCGGTCTGGCAGGTCGGGGACATGGACGATCAGTTCGGCAACCGGAGTGCCCTTGGTCACGGGCGCGGTGAGCGGGCCGTTGTAGACCACCTCGGCCGTGATGCTGTCCTGCACCAGCGCGGGCACCAGAAGGCGCACGTCTTCCGCGGGAACAAGGCCCACGCTTTCAGCGGCACCCATGTGGACCCCGGCTGTGGCGACGCGGAGCCCGGCCTTGGCCACGGTCTTTTCCGAGAACTGCCGGAAGGCCCAGGACACGATGCGTTCGGATTCTTCGGCGCGGGCCGCATCGGACGCAAGTCCGGTGATCACGAAGATGACCCGCCGGTCGCCCTGCTTGGCACTGCCGACCAGGCCATAGCCCGCTTCCTGCGTGTGCCCGGTCTTCAGCCCGTCCGCCCCGACGCCAAGTTCCAGCAGCGGGTTGCGGTTGCGGGCATTGGCCGGCGCGCGATCCTTGTAGTTGAACTCGGTCTCGGCGAAGATCGGATAGTATTCCGGGAATTCCTCGATCAGGTGCTGGGCCAGGATGCCCAGGTCGCGCATCGACATGCGGTGCTCTGGTTCCGGCCAGCCCGAGGAATTGGTGAAGTTCGAGCGCGTCATCCCGAGCGCCTTGCCGCGTTCGGTCATCTGGGCCGAGAAGGCCTCTTCGGTGCCGGCCAGTCCCTCGGCGACCACCACGCAGGCATCGTTGCCCGAGTTCACGATCATGCCGTGGATCAGGTCTCTGACCGTGGGACGGTCGGTTTCCTGCAGGAACATGGTCGACCCGCCCATCGACTTGGCGCGGGCAGAGACGGCGAACTCGGTCTCCATCGTCACGCGGCCGTCGCGAAGGGCCTCGAAAAGCATGTTGATGGTCATGATCTTCGACATCGAGGCCGGGGGCAGCGACTCGTCGGCGTTCTTGTCCATCAGGACAGTGCCGGTGGTCATGTCATAGACCCAGGCGGCAGTGGCCGCCGTCTCGAAGGCGCGGGCGGGAAGCGTGGCCAGCGCAAGGGCCACAAGGGTCAGGACTAGACGCAGAGGGTTCAGCATGGTCAGGCCCTTACCTAAGGTAGAAGGCGTCGGCAAAACCGGCGTCCTTGATCTTCTTCAGCATGACGTCGTCGCCCATCACCACGACGCCCCAGACGACCTTGCCGTTGGCATCGGACTTCTGCGGCGTGGCAGTGACCCCGATCTTGGCCAGAGCCTCGGCGGCGCGATTGGCGTTGTCTTCCTTGGAGAAGGAAGCGACCTGGATCGGGCGTGCCGGGCCAGTGGCAGCGGCAGCGGCGGGGGCGGCGGCGGGTTCGGCGGCTGGGGCCGCAGTGCCGCCCACAGTCTGGCGCGCGGGGGACGCCGGCTCTGCCGGGTCGGGGCCGCGCGCGTCCAGGGGAGCGGATTCGATCGGGGCAAGTGCGGCGGCGGCGGCATCGGGAGAGGTGGTCGGCGCCTCACCGTCGATGGCCCCGGTTCCCGCCGCGGCGGCTGCGGCTGCGGCCTTCGCCTCGGCGGCGGCGCGGCGCTTGGCTTCGCGTTCGGCCCTGGCTTCGGCGCGGCGTTCCCGCCAGGTCTTCTTCTGCGGCGCGGCGTCGGGAGCGATGGCCTCTACCCCCTCGGCGGCGACGGCTGCCGCGGCGACCGCTGCGCCCGACAGGCCGGCAGAGCCGTCGGCGGGGGCGGCTTCGGCGGGGGCGGGTTCGGTCGTCCGGGCCTCGACTGCGTCCAGGGCCGCCGAGGCGATGGCGGCAGAATCGGCGTCTGCACTGGCGCCGGGCGCGGCCGGATCGGTTGTCGAAGCGACGGCTGCATCCTCGGCGGGGGCGGCGTCCTGCACGACTTCCTTGCGCAGGGCGGTCACGCGGATCTGGGTCGGCTTTCCGGCCAGGATGCCAAGCGCCTCGGCAGCGTCGGAGGAGAGTTGCAGGCGAGGACCGGGATTATCGCGTTCACGCCTGAACAGCGCGCCGGTGATGGTCTTGCCGGTCGCCGGATTGAAGATCGCCACCCGTTCCGGATTGACCGCGTCAGGTGCCGCCACCCAGATCCCGCCGAGCGAGGGGCGCCCATCCCAAAGCGCGCTGTCGTTGGCCTGGAAGATCTCGGGTGCTTCGACGTCGCGGGTGGCGTTGGCCGCCCTGGCCGGTGCGGAGACCTGCGTGCCGTCACCGCCGACCCGTCCGCCACCATCCACGCAGCCGATCAGCAACCCGGTAGCCGCCAAACCGAAAACAACCTTTCGGAGTCCCACTCGCGCCATGTTCCGCCCTCAAAGTCGCACGGTCTGAAGCGCCGTGCTTGTCGCCGTGCCTTTCGACGATCCTGTCCGTGGTCGTGGGCGATCCGCCCGGAGCGTTTGCCGCCCTCCACCCCACGTGTGTCCGCCTGCCTTGCATCACAACATACAGGGTTGCGGCGAGCTAGGGAAGGGCAGAGGCTTGCACTTGTCCTCACGATCAGCGGAATTCGCCTGCCGGTGCCTTTCAGAATCGATCCTTGACGGGTATTCGGGCCATCGTGGTCCGGCCAGGCAGGTCAGAACGGAAGTGTGGCCGAGTGGTTTAAGGCTCTGGTCTTGAAAACCAGCGTGGGGGGAACCCCACCGTGGGTTCGAATCCCACCGCTTCCGCCACTT
>PNNE01000167.1 GCA_013824055.1 Rhodobacter sp.
GATCCAGTTGATGACTTTTCGGAAGATTAATATACCGTTCGGTTATGAAGCTCAGCGAGGTGCACCTGATCCAGCTGTCCGCCGTGGTCAATGCCGGCAGTGTCAGCAAGGGCGCTGCCGCCTGGGCGTATCTCAACCCGCATTGTCGCGGTCGCTGGCGCAGCTGGAAGCGCGCGTCGGCAAACCGCTCTTCATCCGGAACCGGCGTCCATTGCAGGCCACACCACTCGGGATGCAACTGGCGACACATGGCCACCGCATCCTCCTGGAAAGTCGCCGGGCGAGCGAAGCCGTGCAAAGCCTGGTGCGCGGGACACGCGGACTGGTGCGGGTCGGCGGTGTGCCCTTCTTCATGGATGCAATGATCAGCAGGATCATCGCGTCATTCCAGAACCAGTATCCTGACGTTGATTTCCAGCAAAGCTATGGCAACCTGTCCGAGGTCGGCAATGGTTTGCGCGCGGATCAGCTTGACCTTGGAATCGTGCCTCTGGGAACGTCGGGAGAGCCAGAGGGGCTTTCCTTCACGGCCATACTGGCCGCGCGCAACGTGGTCTGCTGCCGGGTCGGCCATCCGTTGCAGCAAAGCAAGCGAGTTTCCACCGGCGACCTGGGGCACTATCCCTGGATTGCGCCGCTGCCCGGATCGCCACTTCTGGCTGACCTCTTCGCGATCCGGTCCTCGCTCGGCTCAGTCGAGCTGAACATCCGCTACTCGGGCGGGTCGCTGCTGTCGGTGATCAACTACATGTCCGAGACAGATGCCCTTGCCATCCTGCCGTTTTCCGTCTGGTTTGCCGAGCGCAAGCACAACCGCCTGGCCGTCCTTCCGGTCGACATTCCGCAGCCGCAACGAAACCTGGGCATCCTGCGTGTTCCAGGCCTTGCCACAAACCCGGCCGCTGCCGCCTTTTCCAGTTTTGTCGTGCAGTCCTTCGAATCCATGCAGCAACTGATTCTGCGCCACGAGAACGCGGTCATCTGGCGGCGCTAGGGTCGAAGCCGTGCGGTGCGCCTTGAGGTATCCCCGGCGGGGCGCTCGAACCAGTGGCGCAGCCCCGCCTCGACGTCGATCATCACCGTCCTCGGGGGCGCGGCCTGCGCGGCCATCCACCTGCAAGTTGTGCCTCTGCTGCGACCTTTGTCTGCAATGAGACTTTGACCACTGAGCCGGCCTTTTGATACCTGATGGCATCGCCGACCGGGAAAGCAACAGTGGTTCCTTTGGCCTTCATGGCTACGTCCTTCGGGACGTGGAGGCGGAAGTAGCAGTTCCCGTTGATCACTTCTGGATTAGGCATGGCATGACGCATCTGCACGACCCATCTGCACTAATGGGCGGGACAAATCCAAAATGGACCAGATGCTTACGCAAAATCAAGGGGATAGATGGTGCTGCAAGAGAGGATTGAACTCTCGACCTCTCCCTTACCAAGGGAGTGCTCTACCACTGAGCTACTGCAGCGCCGCTGGTGGGCGGGTGATTAGACGCAATCGAAACGGCGCGCAAGGGGGTAAGGGCGGGAATTCCGACCGTCTCTGGACCCATCCGCGCCCTTGGGGTAGAAGCCATCCTCATGCGCAGCCCCTCGGACCCGCCCGTTCGCGAAAAGGCCCGGAAACCTGAGCGTCCCGCCAGCCGCGAAGACCGGCTGAAGGCGGCGCTCAAGGCCAACATGGCGCGGCGGAAAGCACAGGCAAGGGCTCGGACCGCCGAAGACGCGGACGGGCAAACCAAGGACGAGGAGTAGGGCAGATGGATTCGATTCTGGTGCGCGGCAACGGGGCCTTGTCGGGGGCGATCCCGATCGCGGGGGCGAAGAACGCCTGCCTGACGCTGATGCCGGCCACGCTGCTGTCGGACGAACCGCTGACGCTGACCAATGCGCCGCGGCTTTCGGACATCCGCACGATGACCCAGCTTCTGCAATCCCTGGGCGCCGAGGTCGCCAGCCTGCAGGACGGGCTGGTGCTGGCGCTCTCCAGCCACTCGATCACCAACTTCAAGGCCGACTACGACATCGTCCGCAAGATGCGCGCCTCGATCCTGGTGCTTGGTCCGATGCTGGCCCGCTATGGCCATGCCGTCGTGTCGCTGCCCGGCGGTTGTGCCATCGGGGCGCGGCCCGTCGACCTGCACCTCAAGGCGCTGGAGGCGATGGGGGCCGAGCTTGAGCTGCGCGACGGCTATGTCCATGCCAAGGCCCCGGGCGGGCGGCTGAAGGGCGCGGTGGTGGACTTCCCCTTCGTCTCGGTCGGTGCCACGGAAAACGCGCTGATGGCCGCGACCCTGGCCAAGGGCACCACCGTCATCAGGAACGCCGCGCGCGAGCCCGAGATCGTCGATCTGGCCCGCTGCCTGAAGAAGATGGGCGCGAAGATCGAGGGCGAGGGCACCTCGACCATCACCATCGAGGGCACCGACCGGCTGGGCGGCGCCACCCACCAGGTCGTCACCGACCGGATCGAGCTTGGCACCTACATGCTGGTCCCCGCGATCTGTGGCGGCGAGATCGAATGCATCGGCGGCACGCTGGACCTTGTCGGTGCCTTTGCCGAGAAACTGGACGCGGCGGGGGTTTCGGTGACGCAGACCAACCGGGGCCTGAAAGTGTCCCGCAAGAACGGTCGGGTCCGCGCCGTGGATGTGATGACCGAACCTTTCCCCGGCTTCCCGACCGACCTGCAGGCGCAGATGATGGCGCTCTTGTGCACTGCCGAGGGGACCTCGGTGCTGGAAGAGAAGATTTTCGAGAACCGCTTCATGCATGCGCCTGAACTGATCCGGATGGGCGCAAGGATCGAGGTTCACGGCGGCACCGCCACTGTCACCGGTGTCGAAAGGCTGAAGGGTGCGCCGGTGATGGCGACCGACCTGCGGGCCTCGGTCTCGCTGATCCTGGCGGGGCTGGCTGCCGAAGGCGAAACGGTCGTCTCGCGCGTCTACCATCTGGATCGCGGCTATGAGCGGGTGGAAGAGAAGCTGCGCGCCTGCGGGGCGCATATCGAGCGGATCAGCGCATGACCGACGCCCGGTTTCAGGACGGCGGCGAAGAGCCGCTGCGGCTGGTGGCCCAGGATGCCGATGACCTGAACGTCTTCTCGACGCTGGTCCAGGACGCCGTCTTTCCGGTGACCGAACTGAAGTTCGACGCCAAGCGGCACCGCTTCGCCATTCTGCTCAACCGCTTTCGCTGGGAAGACCGGGCCGAGGCTGAACGCGTGGGCCGCGCCTATGAACGGGTCCGTTCGGTGCTGGTGGTCGAGGATGTGCGAAAAGTGCAATCCTTTGGCTTTGATCGGGGCGACAAGGACCTTGTCTTGTCGCTTTTGTCCATGTCGTTCGAACCGGGGCAGGACGGCACCGGCCGCCTGACGCTGGTGCTGGCGGGCGACGGGGCCATCGCGCTGGACGTCGAGGCGCTGGAGGTCCGGCTGGACGACGTGACCCGACCCTACCGCGCGCCCTCGGGCAAGGTTCCGCGCCACGAGTGAAGGGGGCCAAATTCCTTCGAAGGAATTTGCAAAAGTCTTCGAAGACTTTTGGCGCCCTTCTCCAGCCTTGAGCCTGGCCTTGAGCCTGGCCTTGAGCCCGGCCTCGGCCCGCGCTATCTGCTCTTCGACCAGCCGGAGGCCCCGATGCCCGTCTTCCTGAACACCGCCGACGCTGGCTTCGAAGCCGCCTTCCAGGCCCTGCTTGGCCAGAAGCGCGAGGAGGCCGAGGATGTCGACCAGGCCGTCGCGCAGATCATCGCGGATGTCCGCGCCCGGGGCGATGCAGCGGTCATCGACCTGACCGCCCGCTTCGACCGGCTGGTGCTGACGCCGCGCACGCTTGCCTTCACCCCGGCCGAGATCGAGGCCGAAATCGCCAAGGTCCCACCCGAGGAGCGCGCCGCGCTGGAACTGGCTGCCACCCGCATCCGCGCCTACCACGAACGCCAGAAGCCGCAGGACGAAAGCTGGACCGACGCCATCGGCGCCACGCTTGGCTGGCGCTGGACGCCGGTATCGGCTGCGGGGCTTTACGTCCCCGGCGGCACCGCCTCCTATCCGTCCAGCGTGCTGATGAACGCGATCCCCGCCAAGGTCGCCGGGGTCAAGCGCCTGGTCATTGCCTGCCCGACGCCCGACGGCAAGGTGAACCCGCTTGTCCTCTTGGCCGCCCGGATCGCGTCGACCTGATCTACCGCATCGGCGGGGCGCAGGCCGTGGCCGCTCTGGCCTATGGCACGCAGACCATCGAGGCCGTCGACAAGATCACCGGCCCCGGCAACGCCTTCGTCGCCGCCGCCAAGCGCCGGGTCTTCGGGCGCGTGGGCATCGACATGATCGCCGGCCCGTCCGAGATCCTGGTGATCGCCGACGCCGACAACGATCCCGACTGGATCGCGCTTGACCTCTTGTCCCAGGCCGAACACGACGAAAGCGCGCAGTCGATCCTGATCACGACCAGCGCGGGTTTCGGGCGGGCTGTCGCGGATGCCGTGGCAAAGCGCCTTGCAACCCTGGAAAGGCGCGCCATCGCCGGGGCCTCCTGGGCGCAGAACGGCGCGGTGATCGTCGCGCGCGACCTCGCCGAAGCCGCCAGCCTGTCGAACCGCGTCGCCCCCGAACACCTGGAGCTTTGCGTCGCCGACCCGGATGCCCTTGCGCAAGAGATCACCCATGCCGGTGCGATCTTCCTGGGCCAGTACACGCCCGAGGCCATCGGTGACTATATTGGCGGGCCGAACCACGTTCTGCCCACCGCCCGCTCGGCCCGCTTTTCCTCTGGGCTTTCGGTGCTTGATTTCATGAAGCGCACGACGCTGGCCAAGATGACGCCCGAAGCGCTGAAAGCCATCGGTCCCGCCGCCGAGCGGCTGGCCAGGTCGGAAAGCCTTGAAGCGCATGGATTAAGCGTCCGCGCGCGTCTGGACCGGCTGAACCGGTAGTGCGGCCGGGCGGGCGGCAGGCCGCAACCGGCGGGCTTGCCCGTGCCTCGGCCCTGGGGCAGGATCGGACAACCACATCCGGAGGCCGCGATGCCGACGCTCTACTATTCCCGCAACCCGAATCCGCGTCTGGCCGTGGCCGTGGCACGCTATCTCGATGCGCCGATCCGCCTGGAATGGGCCGCCCCCTTCCACCCCGACCAGGCAGCGCGCTTCCGCGCGCTGAACCCCACCCGGCGCATCCCGATCCTGGTCGAGGACGACGGCGCGGCGCTGTGGGAGGCCGACGCCATCGCCTGCCGCCTGGCGCAGTTGGTGGGCTCCGACTTCTGGCGCCAGGGCCGCGACCAGCCGGACATGATCCGCTGGCTGAGTTGGGGCAAGGGCGCCTTCGTGCAGGCCTGCGATACGGTGCAGTTCGAGCTTGGAACCAAGCGGCGCTATCACCGCCATCTCGCCCCGGACCAGACCCTGATCGCCGAGGGCCTCGCCCGGTTCCACGAGGCGGCGGCGATCCTTGACCGGCAGCTGGATGGCCGCGACTGGCTGTGCGGCGCCACGCCCTGCCACGCCGATTTCCGCATGGCGACCTTCCTGCCCTTCAACGACATCATGCGCCTGCCGCTCGCGGATTATCCGGCGCTGAACGCCTGGTACGACCGGCTGACCGCCATTCCGGCCTGGGCCGACCCGTTCGACGGCCTCGACGCCCCCGACCTGCCGCCCATCCCCGCTTGACCCAAGCCCCCCCGGCATTGCATCACGGGCGCCAGCCCCCGGGGACCAGACATGAACCGCATTTGCCAGATCGACATCGACGAAAAGGGCCTGGCACGCCCCACACCCGAGATCGAACAGGAACGCCGCGTCGCGATCTTCGACCTTCTGGAGGAGAATTCCTTCATTCCCGCCCGCCGACCCGACCGCGAGATGCCCGAAGGCCCCTACCGCGTGCTGCTGTCGATCCGCGAGGGGCGGCTTGTCTTCGACATCGCCACCGAAACCGGCGACAAGGCGGCCGAGTTCCACCTCTCGCTTGGGCCGTTTCGCCAGGTGGTGAAGGACTACTTCCAGATCTGCGAAAGCTACTTCGATGCGGTGAAACGCCTGCCGCCCAGTCAGATCGAGGCGATCGACATGGCCCGGCGCGGCATCCACAACGAGGGCGCGCGGGTCCTGCGCGACCGGCTGGAGGGCAAGGCCGAGGTCGACACCGACACCGCGCGCCGGCTTTTCACCCTGATCTGCGTCCTGCACTGGGGCTGACGTTGGGCGATTTCCCTCAGTCGGTGCTGTTCTGCTGTGACCACAACGCCGTGCGGTCCCCGATGGCCGAGGGCCTGATGAAGCAGATGTACGGCCAGCGCGCCTATGTGCAGTCCGCCGGGGTCAAGAACGACATGGAGATCGACGGCTTTTCCGTCGCGGTCTGCCAGGAGCTGGGGATCGAGCTTTCCCGCCACCGCTCCCGCTCCTTTGACGAGATGCAGGATTGGGGCGACGACCTCAGCCAGTTCGACCTGATCATCGCGCTTTCCCCCGCCAGCCAGCGCATGGCGCTGGAACTGACGCGCTTTCACCACCTGGATATCGAGTACTGGCCGATCCTCGACCCCACCGGGTTGGGCGAGACGCGCGAGGCGAAGCTTGCGGCCTATCGGCAGGCGCGCGACCAGATCAGGACGCGGATTCTGGACCGGTTCGGGCCGCCGACAGAAATCCCGCCGACGAACCCCCCCTGACCGCAATGCGCAGGCGTAAGGTGGGCGGTATCGCCCACCCTACTCCGCCGCCAGCGCCAGCTTCCCCGCCATGATCCGCGGCAACGCCCCCTCGATCCAGCCCACCAGCGCCACCACATGCCCGGCCGCCTCGCGCCCCAGCGGCGTCAGTTCGTAATCCACATGCGGCGGCACCACCTGATGCGCGGTGCGCAGGACGAACCCGTCCGCCTCCAGGTCCTTCAGGGTCTGCGACAGCATCCGCTCGCTGACACCCCCGACCTTGCGGCGAAGCTCGGCAAACCGGTGCGGCCCCGTTGCCAGCGCCACCATCACCAGCGCGCCCCAGCGGTTGGTCAGGTGGCTCAACACTCCGCGCGACGGACAATCCGCCGCCAGCACGTTGCCCAGCTTCCAGCTGTCCAGCAGCCCCTGTGCAATCCGGTCCATCATCCTGTGCGCCCTTTCGGAACACTAACATATTTGTGCGTACTTCCCTTTCGTAAGTAATCCCGTATCTCTCCCCCTGTCAACCGACAGGAGAGACCTCATGACCATCGCCATCACCGGAGCCACCGGCCACCTCGGCCGCCTTGCCATCGCCGCCCTGAAAGCCCGCGGGGCGCAGCCGATCGCTCTGGCCCGCGACCCCGCCAGGGCCGCCGACCTGAACGTCGAGACCCGCGCCTTCGACTACACCAGCGCCGATCCCGCCGCGCTGGCCGGGGTAAGCACGCTTGTCCTGATCTCGTCGAACGACTTCAACGACCGCGCCGGCCAGCACCGCCACGTGATCGCCGCGGCCAGGGCCGCGGGCGTCAGGCGGCTGGTCTACACCTCGATCCTGAAGGGCGACGCCAGCCCGATGCTCCTGGCCCAGGACCACATCGCCACCGAAGCCGCGATCCGCGCCTCCGGGCTTCCCGCAACGATCCTGCGCAACGGCTGGTATACCGAGAACTACACCGGCGCGCTGGCTGCCGCCCTGCAGCACGGCGCGATCATCGGCGCGGCGGGCGAGGGCAGGGTGAACTCCGCCGCCCGCAAGGACTATGCCGAGGCCATCGCGGTCACCGCATTGGACGATGCCCACACCGGCAAGACCTTTGAGCTGGCCGGCGATGTTGCGCATTCGGGGGCCGATTTCGCCGCCGCCGTCACCAGGGCCGCCGGGACGCCCGTGGCCTATGTCCCGATGTCCCAGGCGGACTACGCCCAGGCCCTGATCGGCTTCGGCCTGCCCGAAGGTTTTGCCCAGGTCCTTGCCGACAGCGATGCACGCGCAAGCGAGGGCGCCCTTGCCGACGAGAGCCGCAGCCTCAGCCGCCTGATCGGCCGTCCGACGACCCCGATCGCCGAAACCATCGCCGCGGCACTCTGACGGGGGCAGGGAGAGCCCGGCAGGGGGCCGCGCGCCCCCTTCACCGGCGCTTCCTGCGGGCAAAGACCTTGCGGAATCGTGACTTGTTGGTGTGGATGAACAGATCGAAGGGTGCGCCCAGACGTCCCGCGCTGCCCAGCAGGTAGATCACCCCCGCCAGCGCCGCCAGGGCCGCCCCCAGCGTGTTGACGATGAAATCCCCCATGGTGTCGGGCAACCCGGACTTCATCATGTTGAAGCCGAACAGCGTGTCCATCGCAAACTCGAACAGCTCCCACAAGACGCCCACGGTCATCGCCATGCAGAAGGACAGCGCGCCCAGGGCCCAGGGCGGCGCGGCATAGCGGTCGCCCTGGAACATCATGAAGACCAGCAGGAATCCCAGGATGCCAAAGCCCATTGCCGAGCCGAAGTGCAGCACCAGGTCCCACCACCAGAAGCGATTGTAGAAGTCATAGACCTCGCCCAGATACAGCGTCGCCAGCACGAAAAGCGCGATGGCGGTCAGGAAGCTGGGCGGCAGCCGCAGGCCGACGCGGCTGGCCACCAGTCCGGGCAGCAAGGTCAGCACCAGGGCCGCCAGCGTCACGAAGACGGCAGGCCAGACCCCGCGCGCCGCCGCCACCAGCGCCTCGACCGCAAGCAACAGGCGGATGCCGTTCAGGACGATGGCCGATGGTGGTGGCACTTTCCCTCTCCCGCTGCGGATCCTGTCCCCTATATTGGGGGCATGAGTGCCGATTCAAAGCCCACCCTGCGCATTGCCTCCTGGAACATCCGCAAAGGCCTTGGCACCGACCTGCGCCGTGACGCCGATCGCGTGCTGGCAGGGATAGCCGCCCTTCAGGCCGACATCGTGGCCCTGCAAGAGGCCGACTTCCGGCTCGGCGACCGCCCCTCGGCGCTGCCGCGCGACCGGATCGCCGCGGCGACGGGGCTGGAGCCCTTGTCCATCGGCCGCAATGCCGTCAGCCTTGGCTGGCACGGCAACGCGCTTCTGGCGCGGCCGGGCATCCGGGTCCGCGGGCTGGAACACCTCGACCTGCCGGGGCTTGAACCGCGCGGAGCGGTGATCGTCGATCTCGACACGCCCGCCCCCTTGCGCGTCGTGGCGGTCCACCTCGGCCTGTTCCGCGCCGCCCGCCGCCGCCAGCTGGATGCGATCCGCGCCGCCCTGCAGCACCACCCGGTGCGGCCCACGGTGATTCTCGGCGACTTCAACGAGCGCTCGCAGCGCGTCGGACTCGGCCGCATCGCCGGGTCCTTCGCGATCCTGCACACCGCGCCCACCTTCCCCTCGCACCGGCCCTTCCTGCCGCTCGACCGCATCGTCCACTCGCCGGACCTGGAACTTGTCCCCCTGACCCACCCCCGCAGCCGTGGTCCGCAGCCTTCCGACCACCTGCCGCTCCTGGCCGAGCTGCACTGGCGCTAGCCGGACGCCCCCAGCCTTTCGCATTGGCCCAAATATCCCCGCCGGAGGCCCTTCGCCCGAGCGGTTTTGCGTTCTTCACGCAAAACCGCGAGACAGGGGACTTGCGCGCCAGCGCTCCTTGCGAAAACCGCCCCCCACCCCCGCCCCCTGCGACGCCTCCGGGCCGGGAAATTCCCGGCGCCCAGATTGGACGGGATCAGGGCATCACCTCGAACCGGTCCACGTCGACCATCCCCATGTCGGTGATCTTCAGATGCGGGATCACCGGCAGCGCCAGGAAGGCAAGCTGCAGGAACGGCTCCTCCAGCACCACCCCCAGCGAGGCCGCCGCCGCCCGCAGCTTCACCAGGTCCTCCCGCACCGCCTCGAAGCTCCGCAAGCTCATCAGCCCCGCCACCGGCAGCGGCAGTTCGGCCAGGACCCGCCCGCTTTCGACCACGACGAAGCCACCCTCGATCTCGACCAGCCGGTTGGCCGCGACGGCCATGTCCCCGTAATCCGCCCCCACCACTGCGATGTTGTGGTGATCGTGGCAGACGGTCGAGCCGATGGCGCCGCGTTGCAGGCCAAAGCCCTTGACGAAGCCCGTGGCCCGGTTGCCGTTCACCCCATGCCGCTCGATCACCGCGATCTTCACCAGGTCGCGGGTCAGGTCCGGCCGTTGGTCCCCATCCTGCGGGGCAATGTCGAAGGTCAGATGCTGCGTGATGATCTTTCCGGGCAGGATGCCGATCACCGGCGTTTCCACCCGGTTGCCGCCAGTGCGGAACTGCGCCGCCTCGATCTTCGCCGACCTGACCGAATTCCGCGCCACCGGCTCGGTCCCTGCGCGCGCCGAGAAAGCCGCGTCATCGGCCACCACGCCCCCCGCCAGCACCAGGCTGGCATTGCACTGCTCCAGACTGTCGATCACGGCGATATCCGCCCGCCTCCCCGGCGCGATCAGCCCGCGGTCCTGCAACCCGAACGCCTCTGCCGCCGACAGCGAGGCCGCCCGGTAGACCGCCAGCGCCGGCGCACCCAGGGCAATCGCGGTGCGGATCATGTGATCCAGATGGCCATGCTCGCCGATGTCCAGCGGGTTCCGGTCGTCGGTACAGAAGGCAAGGTAAGGCGAGAACCGCTCTGTCAAGAGCCCTGCCAGCGCGTGCAGGTCCTTCGAGACCGACCCCTCGCGGATCAGCACCCGCATCCCCTTGCGCAGCTTTTCCAGCCCCTCGTCGTAACTGGTCGCCTCATGCTCGGTCCGGATGCCCGCCGAGATGTAGCCGTTCAGGTCGTTTCCGCGCAAAAGCGGCGCGTGGCCGTCGATGTGGCGGCCCTGGAAGGCCTCCAGCTTTTCCAGGCAGCCGGGGTCCTTCATCAGCACGCCGGGATAGTTCATGAACTCGGCCAGCCCGATCACCTTGGGATGGTCCATGAACGGGATCAGGTCCGCGGCCGACAACCGCGCGCCCGTCGTCTCCATATGGGTCGAGGGCACGCAGGACGACAGCTGCACCCGCAGGTCCATCACCAGTTGCGACGCGGACTCAAGGAAGAACCGGATGCCCTTGATCCCGCAGACATTCGCGATCTCGTGCGGGTCGCAGATCGCCGTCGTCACCCCGCGCGGCGTCACGCAGCGGTCGAACTCGTGCGGTGTCACCAGCGAGGATTCCACATGCAGATGCGTGTCGATGAAGCCCGGCACCAGCACGCGCCCCGAGACGTCGATCTCTCGCCGCCCCGAGTAGGTCCCGAACACCCCCACGATGGTATCGCCGCAGATCGCCACGTCGGTTTCCACCAGATCGCCGGTGATCAGGTCAAAGACCCGCCCCCCCTTCAGCACCAGGTCGGCGGGCACCAGACCCCTGCCCTGATCAATTCTGTCCGCTATCGGCGCTTTCGGCATGGCATTCTCCTTTCCGATAAGGGAACCTGAAACCACCTCCGGCGTCCAGCCATACCGACCCTGCGGAACCTGTCGATGCACCCTCCCGAGCCTCGCCCGACGCGCCCTTTGCGCGGGATCACCTTCAAGCTGTGCTCGGTCATGGTGTTCATCGTCATGGCCGCGCTGATCAAGGCGACCTCGGCGCATGTGCCGGCGGGGCAGGCGGTGTTCTTCCGCTCGGCCTTCGCGATCCCGGTGATCATGGTCTGGCTTGCCTGGCGGCGGGAACTGGGCACCGGCCTGCGCACCACGAACCCGATGGGGCATCTCTGGCGCGGCCTGGTCGGGACCGTCTCGATGGGCCTTGGCTTTGCCGGCCTGGGCTACCTGCCGCTGCCCGAAGTCACCGCCATCGGCTACGCCGCGCCCTTGCTGACCGTGATCTTCGCCGCGATGTTCCTGGGCGAGGAAGTCCGGCTGTTCCGCATCTGCTGCGTCATCCTGGGGATGGTCGGCGTGCTGATCGTGCTGACGCCGCGCCTGTCGCTGGCACCCGGCACCGCCAGCGTGGCCGAGGCCTTTGGCGCCACGCTTGTCCTGGGCAGCGCGGTCTTCGCGGCCCTGGCGCAGGTCTTCGTGCGCAAGCTGGTGAACACGGAAGGCACGGCGGCCATCGTCTTCTACTTCTCGCTGACCGCGACCACGCTGTCGCTGGTCACTTTGCCTTTCGGCTGGGTGTGGCCCACGCCGCTGGAGGCAGGCCTGCTGGTCCTGGCCGGTCTGCTGGGCGGGGTCGGGCAGATCCTGCTGACCTCTGGCTACCGCGAGGCGGATGCGTCGCTGGTGGCCCCTTTCGACTATGCCTCGATGATCTTCGCGCTGGCCATTGGCTACTTCATCTTCTCCGAGGTGCCGACCTGGACCATGCTGGGCGGTGCCGCGCTGATCGTGACAGCCGGAATCCTGATCATCTGGCGCGAACACAAGCTGGGCCTGGAACGCGCCCGCCAGCGCAAGGCGATGACGCCGCAGGGCTAGAGATCCGGTCCCAGCGGCCGCGGCGGGCTCAGCGCGGTTTGGGTGCAATTCAGCCGTGCATTTGCAGGGCAGGGGGCATAAAGTCGGCTACGGCCACCAGGGCCGGGCAGGGGGATACAGCGATGGCCAAGGGCATGAACAAGCGCAAGGAAGTGAAGAAGCCGAAGAAAGAGGCCGCGAAGGCCCCGGTCTCGGTTTCGTCCAGCAATGCGAAGGTCACGATCTCTCCGGGCAAGCCGAAGGCTGACTGTCAGAACACCTCCTTGACCGCCTCCATTGCGACATAGGTCGAGGTCGAGGCGACATGCGGCAGGGCGCTGATCACCTCGCCCAGCACCCGGCGATAGGACTGGATGTCCGAGGTGCGGACC
>PNNE01000140.1 GCA_013824055.1 Rhodobacter sp.
GTGGCGAAGGCCGACCTTGGGACCGAGAATGTCGAGTCCGTGAAGAAGGGGTGCCCGAATCTCGGCCGTCACATCGCCAACGTGAAGTCGTTCGGCGTGCCGGTCGTCGTCGCGATCAACCACTTCTACAGCGACACCGATGCTGAAATCGCGGCGGTGAAGGCCTATGTCGCCGAGCAGGGTGCTGAAGCGATCCTGTGCAAGCATTGGGCGCTGGGTTCCGAAGGGATCGAGGAGCTGGCGAAGAAGGTCGTGCAGATGGCGGAATCGGGCTCGGCCAACTTTGCGCCGCTGTACCCGGATGCGATGCCGCTGTTCCAGAAGCTGGAAACCATCGCCAAGCGCATCTACCACGCTGACGAGGTGATCGCCGACAAGTCGATCCGCGACCAGCTGCGGACCTGGGAAGCGGCAGGCTATGGCCACCTGCCGATCTGTGTGGCGAAGACGCAGTACAGCTTCACCACCGATCCGACAGTGCGGGGTGCTCCGACCGGCCACACGGTCCCGGTGCGCGAAGTGCGGCTGTCGGCCGGCGCGGGCTTCATCGTCGCGATCTGCGGCGAGATCATGACCATGCCGGGTCTGCCCAAGGTGCCGTCGGCCGAAGTGATCCGGCTGAACGACCAGGGCAACGTCGAGGGGCTGTTCTAAGCGGTCGCATTGCCCTTTCCGGGCTGCCGCCTTATCTCGGGGGCAGCCTGCGAAGGGAGCGTCCGATGCTGAAACCCGCCGACTGCAAGACGATGGCCGAGATCCGGGCCGAGATCGACCGGCTGGACGAAGACCTCGTCCGGCTATTCGCGGAGCGCGCGGCCTATATCGACCGCGCGGCCGAGATCAAGGCCGAGGTCGACCTGCCGGCGCGGATCGGGTCACGGGTGGAAGAAGTGGTGTCGAACGTGCGCGCCCATGCCGAGACCTATGGGCTGCCGCCCGAGTTGGTGGAAAAGCTGTGGCGGCGGCTGATCGACTGGTCCATCGCCCGCGAGGAAAACAGGCTGGGGCCGGACAGTCTGCGAAAAGGATGAAAGCAGGGGCGCGATGACTGCCACACTGATCGACGGCAAGGCCATCGCGGCCCGGATGCGAGACGAGACGAGGGCCGAGGCCGGGCGGCTGACCGCCCTGGGCTGGGCGCCGCGGCTGGTGTCGATCTCGGTCGGCGATGTGGCGGCGGCGGAGTTGTATGTCCGCAACCAGCAGAAATCGGCGGAAGCCGCGGGCGTCGGTTTCGAGGCGCGGAACTACCCCGAAAGCATCAGCCTGGAGCAGTTGCAGGGCGTGCTGGCGGGGCTGAACGCGGACCCGCGGGTCAACGGGATCATCATCCAGCGGCCTTTGCCCGCGCATATCCCGGTGAAGGCGCTGCAGAAGGCGGTGCATCCGATGAAGGACGTGGAGGGGATGCACCCCTCGTCCATCGGCAACATCGTCTACAATGACCTGACGCTTGGCCCCTGCACGGCGGTGGCAGCAGTGGAAATCCTGAAGACCCTGCCCCTGAAGATGGAAGGGTTGGATGTCTGCGTGATCGGCCATTCCGAGATCGTCGGCAAGCCGATCGCCTTTCTGATGATGGGGCTGGGGGCGACTGTGACGGTCTGCCACCACATGACGCGGCAGGTCGCGGTGCACAGTCGCGCGGCGGATGCGGTGTTCGTGGCGGTGGGAAAGCCCGGTCTGGTTCGGGGCGAGATGCTGAAGCCGGGCGCCGCGCTGATCGATATCGGGATCAACCGGGTAGCCGATTCGACGGAAACACCAGGACGGTGGGCGATGCCGAGTTTGCCAGTTGCGCCGAGGTGGCGGGCTGGATCACTCCGGTTCCCGGCGGGGTCGGGCCGGTGACGGTGGCGATCCTGATGAAGAACGCGGTGCTGGCGACGCAATTGCAGATGGAACATTACCGCACGGCCTTTGCGGCTGCGGTATGAGCGGAGGATACGGGATGACGGCCAAGGTGATCGACGGCAAGGCTTTTGCGGCGAATGTGCGCGCTCGGGTCGCAGAGCATGTGGCGCGTCTGAAGGAGGAGAACGGCCTGGTGCCGGGGCTGGCCGTGGTGCTGGTGGGCGAGGACCCGGCCTCGAAGGTCTATGTGAAGAACAAGCATGCCTCGACCATCGAGGTCGGAATGGCATCATTCGAACATCGGCTGCCGACCGAGACGGGTGAGGCGGAGCTGCTGGCGCTGATCGACAAGCTGAACGCCGACCCGGCAGTGCATGGGATTCTGGTGCAACTGCCGCTGCCGGGGCATCTGAATTCCGAGCTGGTGATCAACCGGATCGACCCGGCCAAGGACGTGGACGGATTTCACATTTCGAACGTCGGCTTGCTGGGGACCGGGCAGAAGTCGATGGTGCCCTGCACGCCGCTGGGGTGCCTGATAATGCTGCGGGATCACCACGGCAAGCTGGCAGGGCTGAACGCCGTCGTGGTGGGCCGGTCGAACATCGTGGGCAAGCCGATGGCCCAGCTCTTGCTGGGCGACAGCTGCACGGTGACGATTGCCCATTCGCGGACCAAGGACCTGGCCGAGGTTTGTCGTCGGGCGGATATCCTGGTGGCAGCGGTGGGGCGGCCCGAGATGATCACCGGCGAGATGGTAAAGCCGGGCGCGACGGTGATTGACGTCGGCATCAACCGGATCGAGCGGGCCGGCAAGGCAAGGCTGGTGGGCGACGTGCATTATGAAAGTGCCGCGGCGGTGGCGGGGGCGATCACTCCGGTTCCGGGCGGGGTAGGGCCGATGACGATCGCCTGCCTGCTGGCGAACACGCTGACCGCCTGCTGCCGGGCCAACGGGCTGGCCGAGCCGGAGGGGCTGACGGCCTGAAACTGATGCGCAGGCGTAAGGTGGGCGATATCGCCCACCCTACCCGCGCGCTATCTGGGCATCGGCATCGCGAGGACGCGGGGGCCGGTCAGGATCGCCAGCGCGTCCCTTGCCATGAGCGCGGTCAGGGCCGCGTCATGCGCGCGAAGGCCGCCGGTGTAGACGCCGTAGGCGGGCATGACCAGGCGGTTCGCGTCGGCGAGAAAACAGGGCTTCGTCTGCCCGGCAAGTCTGGCTTTCGGATGATAGTGGCCTGAGATCTCGGCCTTTTCCCCTGCTTGTGCGATGTGGCGGAAGGTAAACGGGTAGACCTTGAGATCGGCCCGATGCGTTCCGCCGATCTCGATCGGGCCGGGGTCGTGGTTGCCGGTGATCCAGGTCCAGTCCTTGCCGGCCATGAGGCGGGCGAGCCAGAGGCGAGCGCTTTCCTCCATCCCATCCAGCGCGGCAAGATCGTCGAAGCTGTCGCCAAGGCAGATGACACTGTCGGCCCGGGTGTATTCGAGGTCGCGGTCGAGCTTTTCCAGCGTGGCCTGGGTCTCGTAGGGGGGAAGGAGCGACCCGCCCCGGCGGGCGAGGCGTTCGGATTTGCCGAAGTGGAGGTCGGAGACGGCAAGCGTCTTCCGCGCGGGCCAGAAGAGGGCGCCGGAGGGCATCAGGTGCAGCGTTTCGCCGTGGAAGAAGAGCGCGTGGTGCATGGGCTGCGTGATGCCTTGGCGCGGCGCCCGTGGCAAGTGTCGAGCCTCCGGCGGGGATATTTGCACCAGTATGAATGGTCAGGCGAGGCCTGCGGCTTCCATCAGGGCTTGCGCTTGCGCACTTGCAAGACGCTCGCGGCCTTCGCCCTGGACCGGGATGCGGCCCGGTTCGAAGAAGAGCGGGGCGGCGAGGGGGGTGACACGGGGGCGGCGGACGAGGGTGATGTTGGGGCCGACGCGGGCGAGCAGGGCTTCGATGCGGGAGAAGTCGATGAGGCCACGGAGGGCTTCGTCGCGGGTGATCTGGAGAAGAAGGTGGTCGGGATCGTATTTCCGCAGCGTGTCGTAGAGGATGTCGGAGGAGAAGGTGGCCTGGCGCCCGGACTTGCGGCGGCCCTGGTGGGCGCGTTCGATGAGGCCCGCGATGATGGCGGTGTTGCGGAAGGTGCGCTTCATCACGGCGTTGCCAGAGAGCCAGGTGTCGAGGCCATCGCGGAGGGTGGCGAGGTCGAAGAGGGGAGCGGGGTCGGTCACGGGGTCGAGACCCCAGATGAGGGTGGCATAGTCGGTGGCGACGAAGCCCAAGGGGGCAAGGCCCTGGGATTCCATCTGTTTGGTGACGAGAAGGCCGAGGGTTTGCTGGGCGTTGCGGCCTGCGAAGCCGTAGACGGCGAGGTGTTCGCGCCCGTCATGCGGGAAGGATTCGAGGAGCAGGGAGTGGGGGTCGGGGAGGCGGGAGACCTCGCGCTGAAGGCTTAGCCATTGGGCGGTGTGGGCGGGAAGCTCGGGCCAGCTGGGCTGTTGGAAGATGGCCAGGATCCGGTCGGCGAGGAGGGTCGAGGTGGCGAACTTGGTGCCGTTGAAGACGGCGACCCTGGGGTCGCGGCCGGGGGACCTGGAGACCTCGACCGTCATTTCGCGCAAGCCCTCGTAGCGGACGATCTGGCCGCCGATCAGGAAGGTGTCGCCGGGGGTGAGGGTTGCGGCGAAGCTTTCCTCGACCTCGCCCAAAGGCGCGCCGTGGCCGCGGAGGCGGACTTTCAGCGTCTCGATGTCGATGATGGTGCCGAGGTTCTGGCGGATGAGGGCGGCGGCGCGGGGGTCGCGCAGGTGCCATCTGCCGTGGGTCTGCTTCAGGCGTTGCCAGCGGTCGTAGGCTTTCAGCGCGTAGCCGCCGGTGGCGGTGAAATCGAGGCAGGCGTCGAATTCCGGTCTGGTCAGCGCGGCATAGGGGCCGGCGGTGGTGACTTCGGCGTAGAGGGCCTCGGCGTCGAACGGCCCGGCGCAGGCGGTGGCGAGGATGTGCTGGCACAGGACATCGCGCGGGCCGGGGCCGCGCGGTTCGCCGTCGAGGGTATGGGCGCGGACGGCATCCAGCGCGGCCTGGCATTCGACGACCTCGAAGCGGTTGGCGGGGACGAGGAGCGCCTTCGAGGGCGCGTTGTAGCGGTGGTTGGCGCGGCCGATGCGCTGGACGAGGCGTTTGACGTTCTTCGGCGCGCCGACCTGGATGACAAGGTCGACATCGCCCCAGTCCAGCCCGAGGTCGAGCGAGCCGGTGCAGACGACGGCGCGGAGCGCCCCGGCCGTCATGGCCTGTTCCACCCGCTCGCGCTGTTCGCGGGAGAGGGAGCCGTGGTGGATGCCGATGGGCAGGTCCTCGGTGTTGGCAAGCCAGAGGTCGTGGAAGAAAAGCTCGGCCTGGGCGCGGGTGTTGTGGAAGATGAGGGTGGTCTTGTGGCGGGTCACTTCGTTCAGGATGGCGGGGATGGCGTAGCGGCCGCCGCCGCCGCTCCACGGTGGGGGGGCCTCGGTGTCCAGCATCGAGATGTCGGGGTCGGGGCCGGGATCGGCCGCGAGGATCGTGGTTTCGGGGGCGAGGAAGCGGGCGAGGGCCGGGGGGTTTTCCACGGTGGCGGACAGGCCGATGCGGCGGAGTTGCGGGTTCAGGGATTGCAGGCGGGCGATCTGCAGGACGAGCTGGTCGCCGCGCCTGGATTCGGCGAGGGCGTGGATTTCGTCGACGATGATCCGCTGCAGCCCGGCGAAGATGCGGGGGGCGTCTTCGTAGCTGAGCAGGAGCGCGAGGCTTTCGGGGGTGGTGAGCAGGATGTGCGGCGGATCGGCGCGCTGGCGGCGGCGCTGGGTGTGGGTGGTGTCTCCGGTGCGATCCTCGACCCGGATCTTCAGGGCGGCACCTTCGATGGGGCGCCCGAGGTTGCGGCGGATGTCGGCGGTGAGCGCCTTCAGGGGTGAGACGTAGAGGGTGTGGAGGCCTGGCGCGGGGTTCGGCCCAAGTTCGGCGAGGGTGGGCAGGAACCCCGCGAGGGTCTTGCCGCCCCCGGTGGGCGCGATGAGGAGGGTGGCGGGGTCCGCGGCCCGGGCCAGCATGTCCAGCTGGTGGGGGTGGAGGGTCCAGCCCTTGGTGGCAAACCAGTCAGCGAGGGCGGGGGGAAGCGTGGTCATGCCAAGAGAGATACTGCGGAGAGCCGGGCAGGGGAACGGGGCGCGCGGATTATTGCCGGAGGCTTTGCCGGAGAGGCCTTGGACCAGCGCAAGACGAGGCGGGGGAAGGTCTTTGCCCTGCGGAGGATTTCCGCAGAACGATCACCGCCTTGGGCGGTTGTTCCGCGCGGGGCTTTGCCGTCGGACCTGCGGCGCTTTTTCCAGGGGGGCCGGTGTCATTCCGCTTGCCGGAACCCCGCCCCCCGCCTAATCGGTGTGGCATGAGACTGTTATTTCTGGGCGATGTCGTGGGCCGGTCGGGTCGGGCGGCGGTGATCGAGCGGCTTGCGGGGCTTAGGGCCGCGTGGGGCCTGGATTTCGTCGTGGTCAACGGCGAGAACGCCAGCCAGGGGGCCGGGTTGACCGGCGACCATGCGAAAGAGCTGCTGGCGGCCGGGGCGGATTGCCTGACGCTGGGGGATCATGCCTTCGACCAGAAGGACATGCTGAGCTTCATCGAGCAGGAGCCGCGGATCGTGCGGCCGCTGAATTTCTCGAAGGTGGCACCAGGGCGCGGGTTCCGGGTGTTCGAGGCGACGCAGGGGCGGAAGGTGCTGGTGACGCAGGCTTTGGGCCAGGTGTTCATGAAGCGGCCCTTCGACGACCCGTTCAGCGCCCTGGAGACAGTGTTGAAGAGCCACACCCTGGGCGGAGTGGTGCAGGCGGCCATTGTCGATTTCCACGCCGAGGCGACCTCCGAGAAGATGGGCATGGGGCACTGGTGCGACGGGATGGCCTCGCTTGTGGTGGGCACACATACCCATGTGCCGACGTCAGACACGATGATCCTGGGCAAGGGCACGGCCTACCAGTCCGACGCGGGCATGTGCGGCGATTATGACAGCGTCATCGGGATGGAGAAGCTGGAACCGCTGCGCCGCTTCCTGACCGGGATGCCGAAGGGTCGGTTCGAGCCGGCGAATGGCGTGGCGACGCTGTCGGGGGTCTATGTCGAGACCGATGACCGGACGGGCCTTGCGACCAGGGTGCGGATGATCCGGCTTGGAGGCAAGCTGCAGGAGTCGGTGCCGTGAGCGCAGTCGCAGGTGCTGCGCCAGTGCCTGGCCGAGGGACGCCGGGGCGCTGGTTCTTCGCGGGCGTGCTGCTGTGGCTGGGCATTGGCTGGGGCTCGACGCATCCCCTGGGAAAGATCGCCACGGAAACCGGGCATGGCCCCTTCGGGCTGATCTTCTGGCAGCAGGTGGTGATGGTCGCCGTGCTGGGCGCGATTGCGCTGGTGCGGCGCAAGGGGATGCAACTGACGGCCCCCGCGCTGCGGTTCTATGTGGTGGTGGCGGTTCTGGGCACGATCGTTCCGAACGCGACCTTCTATGCCTCGGTCGCGCATCTGCCCTCGGGCGTGATGTCGATCATCATCGCGATGATCCCGATGCTGGCTTTCCCGATGGCCCTGGCGCTGGGGATGGACCGGTTCTCGGCCCTGCGGCTGGTCGGGTTGGCAATGGGGCTGCTGGGGGTGGGGCTGCTGGCTGCGCCGGGTGCGGCGTTGCCGGATGCGGCGCTGGTCGCCTGGCTGCCGGTGGCGCTGGTGGGACCGCTGTTCTACGCGATGGAGGCGACCTACGTGGCGCATCGCGGCACTTTGGGGATGGATGCCTTGCAGGCGATGCTGGGAGCCAGCCTGATGGGCCTGATCCTGTGCGCGCCGGTCATGCTGATCCTGGACCAGGGCTATTCGCCCTGGCCGATTGGACGGGATGATCTGGCGCTGGCGCTGTCCTCGGCGCTGCATGCGCTGCTTTACGCAAGCTATGTCTGGCTGGCGGCGACGGCGGGGGCGGTCTTTGCGGCGCAGTCGAGCTATCTGGTGACGGCGGCAGGGATGCTGTGGGCGATGGTGCTGTTGGGCGAGCGGCCCTCGGCCACGGTGTGGGTGGCACTGACGGTGATGCTGGCGGGGGTGGCGCTGGTGCAGCCGCGCGAACGGGCAAAGCGGGGGGCGGCCTGATGTTCGGACTGTCGGTTCCGGTCGAATGCCAGCCCTTGGGAACGCGGTGATGGTTTCGGCCAGGCTCGCCTTTGCCACCTCGGTGGGGTATCAGACCAACATGAGGGTCGGCGGGAGGGTCGGCGGGCCGGGGGGACCTCGGTTCAGTGAACTTGCCAAGGTGGGGCTGGCGCGGAACATCAGCACCAGGCCGGTGGTCCGCGCGCCGATCCCGCTGATCTGGCCGCTTTGATCCGGCCCATGAAGGAGACTGACATGCGCAAGCTGCTGCTGGTTCTGGCCCTTGGCGGATGCGCCGGGCTGCAGGCGGACCCGGTGCCGCAGGCGGCGCGGCTGTCGGCCGATACCCTGGTGCTGACCCTGTCGGACGGCACGACCTGCCGGGCCCGCTGGGCCGAGGCTGGCGGGGCGGGGCGGCTGGACGCGTGCGGACCGGGCTTCGGCTATGCGGTCGATGTGGTCGAGAACCCGAACATCCTGCGCCAGCTGTTCACCGGCCTGACCCAGGCGCTGGGGGCCGAGGGTGTCTCGCCCCCGATGGCGGAGGTGGTGATCACCGATGCCACGGGGCGCGACCATGTCTTCGTCTCGCCCCCGCCGACGGACCTGTCGGACGACTGAAGCGCGGCTCGTCGTGCGTCTTCGACTTCTCCTCGCCGGGGCGCGGGGGTTGCTCTTCCGCGGGGCGGCGGTGTAGAGGACGCCAGCACCGAAACGGGACCGAGGTAGGGCCAAATGGCAGGCCATTCGAAATGGGCGAACATCCAGCACCGCAAGGGCAAGCAGGACAAGCTGCGCTCGAAGATGTTTTCCAAGCTGTCGAAGGAAATCACCGTCGCGGCCAAGATGGGGATGCCCGACCCCGACATGAACCCGCGCCTGCGGCTGGCGGTGAAGGCCGCGAAGGCGATGTCGATGCCCAAGGACGTGATCGACCGCGCGATCAAGAAGTCGCAGCTGGGTGACGGGGCGGATTACACCGAGATCCGCTATGAGGGCTACGGCGTCAACGGCATCGCGATCATCGTCGAGGCGATGACCGACAACCTGAATCGCACCGCGTCGAACGTGCGGTCCTATTTCAGCAAGTGCGGCGGCAATCTGGGCACCACGGGGTCGGTCGCGCACAGTTTCGACCGGGTGGGCGAGATCACCTATCCGGCTTCCGTCGGTTCGGCCGATGACGTGATGATGGCGGCGCTGGACGCCGGTGCGGACGATGTCGAATCGGACGAGGACGGCCACTGGATCTATTGCCAGGTGGAAAACCTGTCCGAGGTGTCCGACGCGCTGGAAAAGGCGCTGGGAGAATCGACGGAATCCAAGCTGGTGTGGAAGCCGCAGACCCGGACCGAGGTCGATCTGGACACCGCGCAGAAACTGATGCGGTTGATCGACCTTCTGGAGGAAGATGACGACGTGCAGACGGTGACGCACAACTTTGACGTCCCCGAGGATGTGGCGGCTCAGCTTTAATTCTTTGTGGCCTCTTGCTTTTTGCGCCGGAAGAGTGCATGTGAAGCGGGCAAAGCTTCTTCTCTTTCGTTCTACTGTCTGCTTCGGCCTTCAGCTTCGATCGTGACGACACTGGGCCAGGCCACCGCACGCTGCGGGTGGCATACATGACAGGAGACATCACGATGGCCAATGGCACCGTGAAATGGTTCAACGCCACCAAAGGCTTCGGCTTCATCGCTCCCGCGGGCGGTTCCAAGGACGTTTTCGTCCACGTGACCGCGCTTGAGCGTGCGGGCATCCGCTCGCTGCCCGATGGGCAGGCCGTGACCTATGACATCGAGCAGGATCGCAACGGCCGTGAATCGGCTGTGAACCTGGCTCTGGCGTAAGCCTTTTCCCTTCGGGGACCAGGGAACGGGGGTGGCGCAGGCCGCCCCCGTTTTCTATTGCACCAGGGTCTGCCGTGCGACGCGCCGGACCGCCTGTGTCACCGGGGCCAGTGCAGGGGCGGCAAGGCGGGTGAACTGCCAGTGCAGGGGGACGTCCAGCGGGGTGTCGGGGATCAGCTCGGCCAGCGCGCCCGAGGCGAGGTGCGGGGCGATCAGCAACTCGGGGTTCATGCCCCAGGCCAGGCCCGCAAGGCAGGCGTCGACGAAGGCCTGGGATGAGGCCATGCGGTGCGTCGGCAGCGCCGGGCGGGCAAGGCCGCGGGCCTTGGCCCAGCGGGTCTGAAGCCGGTCCTTGTCCGAAAACGTCAGCGCGGGGGCACGGGCCAGCGCCTCTGGCGTGACGCCTTGCGCAAACCAGCGCGTCCGGTAGCCGGGCGAGGCGGTGGCGCGGTAGCGCAGCGCGCCCAGGGGAATCGTGTCGCACCCTTGCAGCGGACCCGGATGCGCCGTGAGGGCGGCCACGACTTCTCCGCGCCGCAGCCAGTCCTGGCTGACGTCCTGGTCGTCGATCACCAGATCAAAGAGAAAGCCGTCAGTGGCCGCAAGCGCCGGGATGACCCAGGTGGCCAGGCTGTCGGCATTGACCGCAATGCGCAGCGTGGCCAGGCCGGGGGCAAGGCCGGGCAGATCCTGGGCCAGGGTGCTTTCAAGAAGTGCGACCTCGTCATGGTGCCGGATCAGCCGCAGGCCCGCATCGGTGGCGGTGCAGGGCTGGCCCCGGCGGATGAGCAGGGTGCCCGTCGCCTCCTCCAGCGCCTTGATCCGCTGGCTGATGGCCGAGGGGGTGACGTGGAGTTCTGCCGCAGCAAGGTCGAAGGCTCCGCGACGGTGGACGGCGGCCAGGGCGGCGAGCTGGGCGGGGTCAAGCATTAGCTGCACTTAATCGGTGTGAGGAAGATTAACTGGAGTTTGCCGAGTGCGGGCCGTAGGTCAAGGGCAAAGCGGGGGGTAACGATGGGCGAGACCGATCTGGCGGTGCTGCTTGCGACGATGGAGCCGGTGCTGCACCCGGAGCCTTACGGCTATGCGGTCTGGACCGGGGGAGCCCTGCCAATCCAGCCCTTCGCGGCGATCCTGGAAGCCGAGGGGATGACCGTCGTCGCCCCCTTGGCCGAGATGCGGGCGGCGGGGATGGTCTCGGACCCCTGGGCGCGGGTCAGTCTGACCGTGCACAGCGATCTGGCCGCAGTGGGCCTTACGGCGGCCTTTGCCGGGGCGTTGGGGCGGGTGGGGATCAGTTGCAACGTGATCGCCGGATATCACCACGACCATCTTTTCGTGCAGTGGGAGCGGCGGGAGGACGCGATGACGGCCTTGCGCGGGCTGGCCGATGCTTGAGGCGGCGGTCAACGGCTACCTGGTGGCGTTGAGCCTGATCCTGGCGATCGGGGCACAGAACGCCTTCATCCTGCGGCAGGGACTGCGACGCGAGCATGTCGGGGCGGTCGTGGCGGTCTGTGCGATCTCGGACGCGGTCTTGATCGCGGCAGGAGTGGCGGGGTTCGGCGCCCTGAGCCTGGCGCTGCCGTGGTTCGGAGAGGCGATGCGCTGGCTGGGGGTGGGGTTCCTGGCGGTCTATGGGGGTTTGCGGTTCCGGGCGGCGCTGCGCGGCGGCGAGGCGCTGCTGCCGTTGGAGTCAGCGTCGGCCCCGCTGGGCAAGGTGCTGGCGACCTGCCTTGTCCTGACCTGGGCCAACCCGCATGTCTATCTGGATGCGGTGGTGCTGATCGGATCGATCTCGGCCCAATATGCACCGCATCAGGCGGTGTTCGGGACGGCGGCGGCCTGCGCAAGCCTGTGCTTCTTCGCCGCGCTGGGGTTCGGAGCGCGGCTGCTGGCCCCGGTCTTCGCCCGGCCCGCGGCCTGGGTCTGGCTGGAGGTGAGCGTTGGGCTGACGATGTGGTCCATCGCGACGGGGCTGGCGTTTGGGGGGTGATGCCCTGGCGAGCGGGGGCGGGGCGGGTGGTTGCGGCTGAGGGGCGGCGGCCGTGTTGGCGGGCTCGGTGCGCTGTGGCGCAAACTTGTCTCTGTGAAATCTGCGATAGAGGGGCGGGCAGACGAGACCCCGACCCACCCGCCGCCGCGGAATGGTCGCGGATCGCGGCATGTCGAGGGCAGCCCGGAGTAGGGTGGGCGATCCGCCCACCCTTGGCCTGTTGCGGGCGGAATGGCTGCACCGCGCGGTCTGATCAGCGGGTGTGAAGGAAGCTTCCCTAGGGTCCCGGCCAAGGCGATCCCGCGGAGGTTCTGATGCCCGATGAAACGACGATACTGTCGCTGCCCCTGATCCTTCCGGCGCAGGCGCAGAAACATGTCACCCACAACGAGGCGCTGGTGAAGCTGGACCTGATGGTTCAGCTTGCGGTGATCAACCGGACGCTCACCACGCCTCCGGCGCTGCCGACGCTTGGTGACCGCCATATCGTGGCGGCCGGGGCGACGGGCCCCTGGGTCGGCCAGGCCGGGCGCATTGCGCTTTACACCGAGGCGGGGTGGCAGTTCACGCAGCCCCTCAACGGCTGGCAGGCCTATGTGATGGCCGAAAGCCAGATGGCCTTCTTCAACGGCCTGACCTGGGTCGCGTTGTCGGACGGGCCGTTCACCGTGGGGCGACTGGGTGTTTCGGCCACCCCCGACGCGACGAACCGGCTGGCCGTCTCCTCCCCGGCGACGCTGCTGAACCACGCGGGTTCGGGCCATCAGCTGAAGCTGAACAAGGCCGTGGCGGGCGACACGGCAAGCCTGCTGTTCCAGACCGGCTTCGCTGGCCGGGCCGAGATGGGCACGGCGGGGTCGGACGATTTCAGCGT
>PNNE01000001.1 GCA_013824055.1 Rhodobacter sp.
CCCAGGCCCGCCAAGGCAGTCAGGGGCACCACATGGCTCCAGAACTGGCCGGTGGGCGCGGCAAGCCACAGACCGGCATAGGCGCAGGCGACCAGCGCCGAGCCTGCGGCCATCAGCGGCCCCGCGCCGAAGCGGTCGGCCAACCGGCCAGCGGGCGCCGAAAGCAGCCCGATCAGGATCGAGATCGGCGCCATCGACCCCGACAACATCATCGCGGCCGCGACCCCATTGACGGCGCGGGACGCGATCATCTGCTCGGGTGTCAGCGCGGCGGCATAGGCCAGCGACCCTGCGACGAAGATCATGTGTCGATGAACCCCATCGACGAGGCCAGGATCGCGGCCCAGAGGATGATGCGGCGGTCACCCGCGGCACAGAAGGAAACGGGCACCGGAGTGCCCTCCGATGCCCGCGCAATGGTCATGGCCGGTCGGCTTACTCGGCGTCGGCAGCGGGGGCAGGGGTGTCCAGCCGGACCGCGCCACCGGGGCTGCGGCCGTTGGCCAACGGGTCTTCCTGACGCTGGACCGAGCCTTCGAAATGGGCGCCCGATTCGATGGCGATGGTCTTGTGGATGATGTCACCCTCGACCCGGGCGGTCGAGGTCAGGCGGACCTTCAGGCCACGGACGCGGCCGATGACCCGGCCGTTGACGACGATGTCGTCGGCCACGATCTCGCCGCGGATGGTGGCGCTTTCGCCCACGGTCAGAAGATGCGCGCGGATGTCGCCCTCAACCGTGCCTTCGACCTGGATGTCGCCCGTGGTGCGCAGATTGCCCACGACCGTCAGGTCCGACGACAGCACCGAGGCAGAGGCCTTGCCCTTCGGAGCGGTCGGGGTGAAATCCATGCTGGGCTTGGTCATCGGGGTCTCCGGGGTTTTGGGCTTCTCGACCTCGGCCTTCGGGCCCGGCTCGTTGATGCGGCTCTTAGAAAACATTCTTCGCTGCCTTTATGAAGGTCATCGGGTTTACGGCGTCACCGCCGAGGCGGACCTCGTAGTGGAGATGCGTGCCGGTGGACCGGCCTGAGTTGCCCATATCACCGATCCGCTCCCCGCGCGAGACCCTTTGGCCGACTTCGACCCGGATCTGGCTGAGATGGGCATAGCGAGTCTCGACGCCGAAGTCGTGCTTGATCTTGACCAGACGGCCATAGCCGCTGTCCCAGCCGGCATGGACGATCACCCCGTCGGCGGTGGCGTAGATCGGCGTGCCGTAAGCGCCGGCCATGTCGGTGCCCTCGTGCATCCGGGTGCCGGCACCCTTGGGATCGCGGCGGTAGCCGAATCCGCTGGTCCAGCGGAAGCTGTCCTTGACCGGCATGGCGAAGGGCAGCTTGAAGGCGGCGATGCGGTACATGTTCATCCGGTCCAGCCCGGTCAGGATCGCGTTCGCCCGCAGCTCTTCGGCAGTGGGCGCCGCGCCAGAGGTCGAGAACGAGATCGGCGTCAGCGGGCCGCCCTGGCCGGAATAGCCTTCGCGCACGGCATCGATCAGGTCCTCGGGCGACATGCCCGCTTCGCGGAACATCTTGTCCAGCGGCTCGACCGAGACGGTCAGCGCCTCTTCCAGCTTGGTGAAGATCGCGTCGTTGCGCAGTTCCAGCGCTTCTTTCGCATCGGCGATGACCTGGACTTCCTCGCGCGCGGCCTCGGCCTCGGCCAGGACCTGGTTGCGCTCTTCGGCGGCCTCGCCCAGGGCGCCGGTCAGGAACTCCAGCGTGGCCACCGTGTCCGTCGCCCGCCCCAGTTCGGTCGCCGCGCCGGACTGGCTGTTCAGGGCCAGCGTGACCCGCTCGGCCTCGGCGCGGGCGGTGTCGCGTTCCTTGATCGTCTCGCGCAGGGTGTCCTGGATCGCCTCGATCCCGGTTTCCAGCTCGCGGCGGCGGTCCTCGGAGGCCAGCAGCCGCTCCTGCATCCCCGAGACCTGGGCCAGCGCGATGTTGAAGCGTTCCTGCGCGCGGGCGGCTTCCTCGGCGCGCAGGTCGCGGTCCGACGACAGCGCACTGAGCCGTTCCTCGTAAAGCGCCTGCTGGCGCATCGACTGTTCGCGCGCCGAACCGGCCCCGATGCTGTCCATCATGATCAGCGCGGTGGCCACGATGGTCCAGGCCAGCGCAAGCGTTCCGCCGACCATCGCGATGATCTGCGTCGTCGGCCGCAACCGGATGAACCGGGTCTCGGTATCGGATTTCAGAAACAGCCGCTGTTCGGGAAAATGCCGCTCAAGGCTTTGGTGGACGCGATAGGCAAGACGATTCAGCACGTTGGGGTCATCCGTTCATAGCCTTGGCAGTGGCTTTACCGTTACCCCAAGGCAGCTGACCCCGGGCTCGGACCTGATTAGCCATGCTGTTTCAGACCCGCAACAATTTTGACCACAGGCAGAGTTTTTCCGCGTGGGTCATGGGGTTATTCGGCAAGAAACCGCCGATCAGTCGGTTTCTGCGACCAGAGGCCAGTAGAAATCGGGCGGCAGACCGGCGTCGGCGCGCTTTGCCTCGTTGAAGGGGGGCTTCAGCTGGCCGTGGAAATGGCGGCGGACAAGGGCGTGGAACACCTCCTTGGGGTCGCTGCCATCCCGCCCGCACAGCCAGTTGAACCATTTCGAGCCATAGGCGACATGCGCCACTTCCTCGGCATAGATCAGTTCAAGCGCGGCCTTTGCCTGGGTCTCGCCATGCCTGGCGAAGACCTCGATCATGCCGGGGGTCACGTCCAGGCCGCGCGCCTCCAGCACCATCGGCACGACGGCAAGGCGGCCATGCAGGTCGCCCACGGTATCCTCGGCGGCGCGCCACATCCCGGCATGGGCGGGCAGAGCGCCATAGTGGCTGCCCATCGCCTCCAGGCAGTCGCAGATCAGGTTGAAGTGCTTGGCTTCCTCGTCGGCGGCCTTGACCCAGTCGTCGTAGAAGCCAAGGGGCATCGGCTGGTCGGTGAAGCGGGCGATGATGTCCCAGTGCAGGTCGACGGCATTCAGCTCGATATGAGCCACGGCATGCAGAAGCGCGATGCGCCCCTCGGGTGATCCGGGGCGGCGGCGGGGGACGTCCTTCGGCGACAAAAGCTCGGGTCGGGTCGGGCGGGCGGGGCGCAGGGGCGGCTCGGCCCGGCCGAGGGGCAGGGGCTGGCCCGCCGCGCGGGCGGCGAACCAGGTGGCGGCATGGGCGCGGCCAAGCGCGGTCTTGGCGCGGCCGTCGGCGGTGGTCAGCACCGCCACTGCCAGGTCTGCCAGGCTTTGCGTCATCAGGTGTCCCCCCAAAAGTCTTCGAAGACTTTTGCAAATTCCTTCGAAGGAATTTGGCGGCTCTATGTCACAACGCCCGCGCTGCCGCCAGCACCTCGTCGGCGTGGCCCTTGACGCTGACCTTGGGCCAGACCCTGGCCACCTGACCCGCGCCGTCAATCAGGACCGTCGTGCGTTCAATCCCCATGTAGGTCTTGCCGTACATGCTTTTCTCTTGCCAGACGCCGTAGTCCTCGCAGGTGTGGCCGGTCTCGTCCGAGGCCAGGATGATCCCGAGCCCGTGCTTCTTGCAGAACTTGTCGTGGCTTTTGACGCTGTCCTTCGACATGCCGATCACCGTGGTCCCGGCCGCGGCAAATTCGGCCTGGCGCGCAGTGAAGTCCTGCGCCTCCAGCGTGCAGCCGGGGGTGTCGTCCCTGGGGTAGAAGTACAGGACCACCTTGCCGGGCTTGAGGGCCGACAGGGTCACCGTGCCGCCGCCATCGCGGGGAAGGGTGAAGTCCGGGGCGGTCTGTCCTGCGGAAATCATGGGCGGCTCCTTGCCTTGTTCACGTTTGTGATTTTGCATCTAGTTGCCTTCGCGCAAAGATAAAGGCAGGGAAAGTGCCGGGCGCTCTGGTCAGGGCGCGGCGGCAGTCAGCGGGGCGCCAGACCGAGATGAACGACCAGTCGGCGGGCTTGGGAGGCGGGCACAGGCCCGTTGACGCGCCGGTGCGTGCCGAGCCGCTGGTCCTGACCGATCCCGTGGTGCCGCAACCCGGCCCGACGCAGCCCGGCCTGCCGCAGCCCAGCCCGGCGCGATCCCTCGGGCGCAGGTCCGCGATCGCCCGCGGGCGGATCAGCCTGACGCTGATCCTGACGCTGGTCGTGCTGGCGCTGGGGTTCGGCTACCTGACGATGGCCTATACCGGCAAGACGATCCGGGTGCCGACCTGGGGCGTGGCCGAGATCGAGGCCCGCCTGAACGAGGGCCTGGCCCAGGCCCGGCTGCCGAAGGGCAGCGCGGTATCGCTGGGCGCGGTGGAACTGGCGGTCGACGCCGATTTCGCGCCGCGCTTCCGGTTGCGGGACATTCGCCTGATCGGCGACACGGGCCGCTCGCTTCTGGCCCTGCCCGAGGCGATGGTGGCCTTCGACCCCAGGGCACTGCTGTCGGGCCAGCTGCGCCCGACCGCCGTGCGGCTGTCGGGGGCGCGGCTTGCGGTGCGGCGCGATGCGGCGGGACGGATCGACCTGCAGTTCGAAGGGGCACCCGCCGTGCCGACCCGCAGACCGCGTCCGAAGTCCTGACGGCGGTCGAGGCCGCCTTCGCCAGCCCCGCGCTGGCTTCGCTTGCCACCATCGAGGCCGAGGGGCTGACCCTGGTCCTGACCGACGACCGGGCGGGGCGGACCTGGCAGGTGGGTGACGGGCGGCTGGTGATCCAGAATGGCGCGACGGCGATTTCAGCCGAGCTTGGCCTGACGCTGCTGGACCGCGCCACCCCGGCCCAGGCCGTGCTGACGCTGGTTTCGGACAAGGGGGCGCTGACCGCGCATTTGCGCGCCCGGGTCGACACCATCGCTGCCAGGGACCTGGCAGTGATGGCCCCGCCTCTGGCCTTCCTGGGCTTCGTCGATGCCCCGATCTCGGGCGCGCTGGAGGCGCGGCTGACCCAGGACGGAACCTTCGGGGGCATGACGGCCGAGCTTGGTCTTGCGGCGGGCCGCCTGGCGCCCGGGGACGGGGCCAGGCCCATCGGCTTTGATCGCGCCGCACTGTCCCTGGCCTACGACCCCGTGACGGCAAGGATCGCGCTTTCGGGGCTGTCGGTCGAAAGCCCCTCGCTGCGCCTGACCGCCCACGGCCACGGCGACCTGCTGGCTTCCGACGGCAGCCCGCTGGCTGCGGGCGCGCTTCCCGACAGCATCCTGGCGCAGATCGCGGTCGAGGAAGTCATGCTTGACCCCGACGGTCTGTTCGAGGAACCCGTCCGCTTCGGCAGCGGGGCGCTGGACCTGCGGCTGCAACTCAGCCCCTTCCGGCTGGACATCGGCCAGGTCGCGCTGGTCGAAGGCGACGAACGCCTGCTGCTGTCCGGCGCGGTCGAGGCGACCGACAGCGGCTGGAAGCTGGCGCTTGACGTCGACCTGAACCGGATCGAGACGGAACGCCTGTTGAAGGTCTGGCCGGTCTCGGTGGTTCCCCAGACCCGGACCTGGTTTGCCACCAACGTCGGCCAGGGTGTGCTGACCGACGTGCAGGCCGCCCTGCGCCTTCGGCCCGGCGGGCAGCCGCAGTTCACCCTGGGCTACGAGTTTTCCGACACCGATGTCCGCTTTGTCCGCACTCTGCCGCCGATCCTGAACGGGCGCGGCCATGCCACGCTGGAGAACAAGACCTATACCGTCGCGCTGGACAAGGGCCATGTCATCGCCCCCGAGGGTGGCCGGATCGAGGCCGACGGGACCGTCTTCCAGATCCTTGACATCACCCGGCGCCCGGCGACGGGGAAGGTCGACCTGGTCACCTCGGCCAGCCTGACCGCCACGCTTTCGCTTCTGGACCAGGAGCCGTTCAGCTTCTTCTCCAAGGCCGGTCTGCCCTACAACCTGGGCGACGGGCGGGCGGAGCTCAAGGCCACGATCATCATGCCGCTGAAGCAGCACATCCCGATCGAGGAGGTGAGCTTTACCGTCGCGGGCCACATCCGCGACTTCACCTCGCCCGCCCTGGTCCCGGGCCGCATCCTGACCGCGCCCGAAATCCGGGTTGCGGTCGATACCGAGGGGCTGGAGCTGACGGGCAAGGGCAGGCTTGACCTGATGCCGGTGGACCTGACCTACCGCCAGGGCTTCGGGCCGGAACAGAAGGGCCGCGCGCGGGTCGATGGCACGGTGATGCTGTCGGACGACGTGCTGCGCGACTTCGGGATCGAGCTGCCCGCGGGGTCGGTCCGCGGCGAAGGCCCCGCGGCCATCGACGTGGCGCTGGTCAGGGGCGAGGCCCCGCAGCTGACGCTGACCTCGAACCTGACCGGACTTGCACTGCGGCTGGACGCGCTTGGCTGGTCCAAGCGGGCCGGCACGCGCGCTGCGCTTGACCTTGAAGCCCGCCTGTCGCGCGAACCGGTGGTAGAGCGGCTGACGCTGAACGCCCCCGGGCTGGAGGCGCGGGGCCGGATCACCACGCGTGAGGGCGGGGGGCTGGAGGTCGCCAGCTTCGAACGTGTCGTCGCGGGCGACTGGCTGGTTGCCGCGGTCACGCTGACCGGACGGGGCCGGGGGGCGCTTGACGTTGCGGTGACTGGCGGCAGCCTTGATCTGCGCCGCATGCCCGACGCTGGTGGTGGTGCCGGGGGCGGGGGTCCGATCGACATCCGCCTGGACCGGCTGCGCATCTCGGACGGCATAACGCTGACCGATTTCCGCGGCGAGTTCGGCAGTCGCGGCGGCTTCAACGGCCGCTTTGTCGGCGCCGTCAACGACACGGCCCTGATCGAAGGCATCGTCGCCCCGGCAGAAGGCGGCAGCGCCGTCCGCATCACCTCGGAAAATGCGGGCGCGGTGCTGGCCGCCGCGGGCATCTTCGACCAGGGCCGCGGCGGGTCCCTGGACATGACGCTGTTTCCGCGCGGGCCCAGGGGGGAATACAACGGCGCAGCGACCTTCACCCGGCTTCGCGTCCAGGGCGCGCCCGCGCTGGCCGAGCTTCTGTCCGCCGTTTCGGTCGTGGGACTTCTGGAACAGCTGAACGGCGAGGGGCTGGCCTTCAACAACGGCGAAGTCACGTTCATCCTGACGCCAAGGGCGGTCGAGATCACCGAAGGCTCGGCTGTCGGCGCCTCGCTTGGCATTTCCTTTGCGGGCCTGTACCAGAACGGCTCGGGCGTGATCGACTTGCAGGGCGTGATCTCGCCGATCTATCTGGTCAACGGGGTGGGACAGATCCTGACACGCAGGGGCGAGGGGCTTTTCGGGTTCAACTACCGTGTCACCGGCACGGCCGAGAACCCGAACGTGGCGGTCAACCCGCTGTCGGTGCTGACACCCGGCATGTTCCGCGAGCTTTTCCGCCAGCGCCCGCCCAGCCTGACCGACGCCGAGGGGGGCGGATGAAACTTTCCGATTTCGACTTTGACCTGCCGGAGGGGCTGATCGCAACCCGGCCCGCCCGCCCGCGCACCTCGGCCCGGCTGCTGCTGGCCGAAGGCGACCGGATCAGCGACCGGCATGTCCATGACCTGCTGGACATCTTCCGCCCCGGCGACCGGCTGGTGCTGAACAACACCAAGGTCCTGCCCGCCCGGCTGCTGGGCACCCGCCAGCGCGAGGATGCCGTGGCCAAGGTCGAGATCACGCTGCTGGAACCCCGCGCGGTGGGGTGGCGGGCCTTGGCCAAACCCCTGCGCAAGCTGCAGCTGGGCGAGGTGATCCGGTTCTCCGACCGGCTTTCCGCGTCGGTGGCCGAGAAGACGGAAACCGACCTCACGCTCGCGTTCGAGCTGACCGGGGACGACTTCGACGCCGCCCTGGCCGAGGCCGGGGTCATGCCGCTGCCGCCCTACATCGCCGCCAAGCGCGCGGCAGATGACCAGGACCGGACCGATTACCAGACCGTCTTTGCCCGCCATTCCGGGGCGGTCGCGGCGCCCACGGCCTCGCTGCACTTTGACGAACAGTTGCTGCAGGCGCTGGCCGACAAGGGGGTGGATTTCACCGAAGTCACCCTGCACGTCGGCGCAGGCACCTTCCTGCCGGTCAAGGTCGAGGATGTGACGACCCACCGGATGCATGCCGAATGGGGCCGGGTGACGGCGGCCGCGGCGGCCGAGATCAACGCGACCAGGCGGGCAGGGGGCCGGGTGATCCCCGTCGGCACCACCGCCCTGCGACTGATCGAAAGTGCGGCCGGTGCGGACGGCGTGCTGCACCCTTGGGAGGGTGAGACCGACATCTTCATCTATCCCGGTTATCGCTTCCGGGTGACCGACGCGCTGATGACCAACTTTCACCTGCCGAAGTCGACGCTGATGATGCTGGTCTCGGCGCTGATGGGCGAAGAGCGCATCCGCAGCATCTATGGCCACGCGATCCGCGAGGGGTATCGCTTCTTCAGCTATGGCGACAGCTCGTTGCTGATCCCGGATGCCTAGCGGGTAAAGACGAAGCCTTCCCAGTCGCCCCTGTCCTTGCCGCGTGGCGCAAGGCCCAGGGTGTCGCGGTCGCAAGGCTGGAAGCCGCAGGCAAGCAGCAGCCGCTTCGAGGCCGTGTTCAGCGGATGGACGCGGGCGGTGATCCGGGTGATGTGCGGCTTCCTGACCGCCAGCCGGTCCAGAAACCGCTGCACCATCTGCCGACCGAAGCCCTTGCCGCGATGGGCCGCCCCGATCCAGTAGCTGAGTTCGGCCGCTGCGGGGTCGGCGCCGTATTCCAGCCGCACCTGGCCCACCGGCTGCCCGGCGACGCTGGCGACCCGCACCTTGTGATGCGTGCCTTCCGTCGAGAGCGCGATCAGCGCCCGGGCGGTGTCAGCGTCCAGGGACGTCGGCTGTTCCTCCAGCATGAAGGTCCACAGGCTGGGGTCGCTCATCAGGGCGCGGTAGGCTGCCAGATCATCCTCGACCCAGACCCGCAGGGTCAGAGTCTGGGGCCTTGCATGGACCGGGGTGCCGGTGATCTGCTTGTGCAGCGGCAGGATGCCCATCTGCCAGGACAGCGGCGGCGCGGTGTCATCCTCGTCCTCGGCGTGGTGCACCCAGCCCTGCTGCAACGGGCAATAGGACAGCGCGACGCCCGAGGCCCGGGCCAAGGCCAGCTCTTCGGCATTCAGCACGCCATCAAAGCGGTCGCGGGTGGTCCGCTTGCTCTGGTCGGTCATGGCCTGTCTCCCTGATGTGCTTGCTTTTCAGGTGGGAAGTCCGCCGTGGAATTCAACGGCTGTAACCGATACAATTCCAATCTCGGGTCCAAACTCGGGTCCAATCTCGGGTCCGATTTCCGGCCCGCATTCGGGACCGATCCCGGTTCCGATCTTGCGGCAGGACAAGGCCTTGCGCTTGCCTTGAGCCGAATCTTCGGGCAGTCAGGACGCAACTCCGGCGCGGCAGGAACGACGATGCTCAAGGTTCTTTCCCATTCCTGGCCGCTGCTGATGGGCATCATGCTGCTGATGGTCGGCAATGGCATCCAGGGCACGCTTCTTGGCATCCGCGGCAATCTGGAGGGGTTCACCACCTATCAGCTGTCCTACGTGATGGCCGCCTACTTCGTCGGCTTCCTGTTCGGCTCCTGGGCCGCGCCCCGCATGATCCGCCGCGTGGGCCATGTGCGGGTCTTTGCCGCGCTGGGGTCGCTGATCTCGGCGATCCTGGTGATCTATCCGGTCTACCCCGACTGGGTGGTCTGGACCGCCCTGCGCGTGCTGGCCGGCTTCTGCTTTTCCGGCATCTACATCACCGCCGAAAGCTGGATCAACAACACCGCCTCGAACGAGACGCGGGGCCAGGCGCTGTCGGCCTACATGATCGTCCAGATGATCGGCATCATCGCAAGCCAGGTCCTGCTGAACCTGCCCGACCCCACCGGCTTTGCGCTGTTCATCCTGCCCTCGGTCCTGGTCTCGCTGGCCTTCATGCCGATCCTTCTGGCGCCGACGCCGGCCCCGGCCTTCGACAGCACGCGACGCGTCTCCTTCGGGTGGCTCTTCCGCATCTCGCCGCTTGGCTGCGTCGGGATGCTGCTGACCGGAGGCGTCTTCTCGGCCATGTTCGGCATGGCCGCGGTCTGGGGCGCGCAGGAAGGGCTGACGCTGCGGCAGATCTCGATCTTCGTCGGCGCGATCTATGTCGGCGGGCTGGTGCTGCAATATCCGATCGGCTGGGCCTCGGACCGGATGGACCGGCGCACGCTGATCACCGGGCTTTCGGCCGTTGCCGCCGTGGCGATGCTGGCTGCCGCCGCGCTGCCGCTGTCCTTTCCCGCCCTGGTCGGCATCGCCGTGATCCTGGGCGGCATCACCAACCCGGTCTATGCGCTGCTCATCGCCTATACCAACGACTTCCTGCCGCGCGACCAGATGGCCGGGGCCTCGGCCGGGCTCATCTTCCTGAACGGCTTCGGCGCGATCTTCGGCCCGACCTCGACCGGCTGGATGATGGAACAGGTCGGCCCGCCCGGCTTCTTCCTGTTCATCGGCCTGCTCTATGCCGCGCTGGCCGCCTACGCGCTGTACCGCATGACGCGCCGCGCCGCGCCCAGCGTGTCGGGCGCCTTCCGCGGCGTGACGCTGGGGGCCTCGCCGCTGGCGGTCGAGGCCGTCCTGGAAGAGGCCGCCAAGGACGACCCGGTCCGCAAGGACACGTGACATCTTCGGGTTGCAGCGCCGCCCGATCCCTGCAAGGCTTTGCCAAAGCAGGGAGGCCCCCATGTCTGACCCGGTCGAGGTGCTGGACTTCTGGATATCCGAGATCGGCCCGAAGGGCTGGTTCAGCGGCGGCGAGGCGGTGGACATGGCCTGTCGCGACCGCTTTCTGGACCTCTGGCAGGCCGCCCACGACGGGGGGCTGGAACATTGGGTCGAAGGCCCCGCCGGGACGCTGGCCTACCTGGTGCTGACCGACCAGTTTCCCCGCAACATGTTCCGCGGCCAGGCCCGCGCCTTCGCCACCGACGCCCGCGCCCGCGCCGCCGCCCGCCGCGCCGTGGCGCTTGGCTGGGACATCGCGGTGCCCGAACCGGAACGCACCTTCTTCTACCTGCCCTTCGGACATTCCGAGGACCTGTCGGATCAGGAGTGGTCGGTCGAACTTCACGCGGCCCGCATGGTCGAGGATGCAGAGTATCTTCTGCACGCGCGCGCCCACCGCGAGATCATCGCCCGCTTCGGCCGCTTTCCGTTTCGCAACGCCGCGCTGGGGCGCGCGACCACGCCCGAGGAACAGGACTTCCTGGCCGCGGGCGCCTATCCGGCCCTGGTCGACCGCCTGAGGGCGGGGCAGCAGGCGGGGCAGGAAGAAAGCCATGCACCTGACGCATAGACCCACGGCAACGCCAATGTTGATTGGGTCTGGCAGATAGTTTAATGGCAAACTACTTTTTCTGGAGGAGGGAAAGATGGCTGCCCAAAGCTTCGACGTAATCGTGATCGGTGCCGGACCGGGGGGCTACGTCGCCGCCATCCGCGCAAGCCAGCTTGGTCTCAAGGTCGCCATCGTCGAGCGTGAACACCTGGGCGGCATCTGCCTGAACTGGGGCTGCATCCCGACCAAGGCCATGCTGCGCAGCGCCGAGGTCTTCCACCTGATGCACCGCGCCAAGGATTTCGGTCTGGCGGCCACCGGCATCTCCTTCGACCTGCCCGCCGTCGTGGCGCGGTCGCGCGGGGTGGCCAAGCAGCTTTCCGGCGGCATCGGCCACCTGATGAAGAAGAACAAGGTGACCGTCTTCATGGGTGCCGCCACCTTGCCGAAGCAGGGCACGGTCAGCGTCAAGACCGACGCCAAGAGCGGAGGGGGCACCGAAGAGCTGACCGCCAAGTCCATCATCCTTGCCACCGGCGCGCGGGCGCGCGAACTTCCGGGGCTGGAGGCGGACGGCGATCTGGTCTGGTCCTACAAGCACGCGCTGGTTGCGACCCGGATGCCGAAGAAGCTTCTCGTGATTGGCTCGGGTGCCATCGGCATCGAATTCGCCAGCTTCTTCAACACCCTGGGCGCGGATACCACCGTCGTCGAGGTGATGGACCGCATCCTGCCGGTGGAAGACGCGGAAATCTCGGCCCTGGCGAAAAAGGCTTTCATCAAGCAGGGAATGAAGATCCTGGAAAAGGCCGCGGTCAAGAAACTGGACCGCAAGCCGGGCGTCGGGGTGACTGCGCATATCGAGCAGGACGGCAAGCTTGCCACGCAGGATTTCGACACGGTGATCTCTGCCGTGGGCATCGTCGGCAACGTCGAGGGCCTGGGGCTCGAGGCTTTGGGTGTGAAGATCGACCGTACCCATGTCGTCACCGACGCATACTGCCGCACCGGGGTCGAGGGGCTTTATGCCATCGGCGACATCGCGGGCGCACCGTGGCTGGCGCACAAGGCCAGCCATGAGGGCGTCATGGTGGCCGAGCTGATCGCGGGCAAGCACCCGCATCCGATCAAGCCGAACAGCATCGCCGGCTGCACCTATTGCCACCCGCAGATCGCCAGCGTCGGACTGACCGAGGCCAGGGCGAAAGAGGCGGGTCACGAGATCAGGGTCGGCCGCTTTCCCTTCATCGGCAACGGCAAGGCCATCGCCCTGGGCGAGCCCGAGGGTCTGGTGAAAACCATTTTCGACGCCAGGACGGGAGAGCTGCTGGGCGCCCACATGATCGGCGCCGAAGTGACCGAGCTGATCCAGGGCTACGTCATCGGGCGCAGCCTGGAGACCACGGAAGAAGACCTGATGAACACCGTCTTCCCGCACCCGACCCTGTCCGAGATGATGCACGAAGCCGTGCTC
>PNNE01000148.1 GCA_013824055.1 Rhodobacter sp.
GTCGGGTCAGTCTGGGGAGTCAAAGGCTTGGCCTTTTGCGACAGCGGCCGCCCCGCCCACCGGTCGGGGCAGAAAAAAGCCCCTGTGCGGGGGCACAGGGGCATGTCGGGTGGTCCTGCCGTTCAGGGGCAGAGCGGAAAGACCGGGCGATGGGGACAGATCGCATCTCCGAACACCGCCACCCTAGGCAACCGATGAATCCGCAATGTGACAGGCGCTGTCCGGGATCGAGGAATCCTGTGGATCATTTCCGGCGCGAGCGGATCATTCCGGTGATATCGAACACCTGTTCCAGAATGGGCTGGGCGATGGCATCGGCGCGCTCGGCCCCGTCGCCGAGGATGCGGTCGATCTCGGCCGGGTCGGCCATCAGGCGGTTCATCTCGGTGGTGATCGGCGAAAGCGTCGCAACCGCCAGATCGGCCAGCGCGGGCTTGAAGGTGCCGAACTGCGCGCCGGCGAAGTCGCGGATGACCTGATCGACGCTGTGGCCGGACAGGGCGGCGTAGATGTTGACCAGGTTGCGCGCCTCGGGCCGGTCGCGCAGCGCCTCGACACTGTCCGGCAGCGGCTCGGGGTCGGTCTTGGCCTTGCGGATCTTGGCGGCGATCATGTCGGCACTGTCGGTCAGGTTGATGCGCGACTGGTCCGAGGGGTCGGACTTGGACATCTTCCTGGTGCCGTCGCGCAGCGACATGACGCGGGTCGCCGCGCCCTCGATCAGGGGGTCGACTACCGGAAAGAAGTCCACCCCGTAGTCGTTGTTGAACTTGATCGCGATGTCGCGGGTCAGTTCCAGATGCTGCTTCTGGTCCTCGCCCACCGGGACCATCGTGGCATGGTAGGCCAGGATGTCGGCGGCCATCAGCGCAGGATAGGCGAACAGGCCCAGGCTGACGTTCTCGGAGTTCTTGCCGGCCTTGTCCTTGAACTGGGTCATGCGGCTCATCCAGCCCATGCGCGCGACGCAGTTGAAGATCCAGCCGAGTTCCGCGTGGGCGCTGACCTGGCTCTGGTTGAAGAGGATCGACCGTTTCGGGTCGATGCCCGCCGCGATGAAGGCGGCGGCACCTTCGCGGGTGGCATGGCGCAGCTTGGCCGGGTCCTGCCAGACCGTGATCGCATGCATGTCGACCAGGCAGTAGATCGTCTCGATCCCCTCGTCCTGCTTTTCGACAAAGCGCTTCAGCGCGCCAAGGTAGTTGCCAAGCGTCAGCCCGCCCGAAGGCTGGATGCCCGAAAAGATGCGGGGCTTGAAGGATGTCGGCGTCAGGCCACCCTTCTGTTCGGGCGAAACCGGGGAGGACATGCGATGGCTCCGTCTGGATAATGCTGCCGAACCCGCGTAATCCAAGGGGCAACAGGCGTCAATCAGGGCGCGCAGCAGGATGGCAGGCATGAACCCGGATCACAACGCACCGCCCTTGAACCCGCTGCCGCTGGTCGTGTGGCTGCTGGCCCTGCCGCTGATCGCGATGGAGCTGGTGCTGACCCTGGCCGAACGTGGCCTCGTCGGCGGTCCGCAGGGCATCAGCTGGCGGTTGCAGGCGGTCGAGCGGTTCGGCCTCTTCCCCGAGCTGCTGAAGTATCAATGGGAGAACGGCGGGCAGCCGCTGGTCGAGCTGCACCGGCTGGTCAGCCATGTCGTTGTCCACGGCAGTTTCACCCATGCCCTCTTTGCCCTGGTCATGCTGCTGGCGCTTGGCAAGATGGTGGGCGAGGTCTTCCGCTGGTGGGGGGTCGCGGTCGTCTTTCTTGGTTCGGCAGCGGTGGGGGCCGCGGCTTACGGGTTGCTTGTGCCCGATCGAGTTCAGCTGATCGGCAGCTTTCCGGCGGTCTATGGGCTGATCGGGGCCTTCACCTTCCTGATCTGGACCAACCTTGCCAGGGTCGGTGCGAACAAGTTCCGGGCGTTCAGCCTGATCGGGGCGCTTCTCTTCGTGCAGCTGGTCTTCGGGCTGCTGTTCGGGGCGGGCTGGGACTGGATCGCCGACATCGCGGGCTTTGCCGCCGGATTCCTGCTGTCCTTCGTCGTGGCCCCTGGCGGGTTCCGGCGGGTGCTGGACCAGATGCGTCAGCGCTGACGGCGAAGCGCCTTCAGGTCCGACAGGCGGACGGCCTTCAACCCGAACGCGGCCAGGGCATAGGTCGCCATGCCAAGCGCGATCAGCAGGGCCAGGGCCAGCACTCGGTAGGCGCGGGCTTCCAGCATCGGCTGCAGCAGGCTCCACCCGCCCCAGAGCGCCGCCCCCATCAGCGCCGATGCCAGGGCGATCCGCCAGAACCGCGACCGGAACCGGGCGTCGAAGCGGGTTTCCTCGCCCAGCCGCCGCGCGCCCCACCAAAGCTGGGCGACCATGACCCAGGCCGACAGCGTGGTGGCCCAGGCGGCGGCGGAAAAGCCGATCCAGGGCATCAGGCCGAAGGCCAGGGCCGCGTTCAGCACCATCGACCAGACGGCATAGCGGAACGGGCTTCGGGTGTCCTCGCGCGCGTAGTAAAGCGGTTGCAGGGCCTTTTGCAGGACGAAGGCGGGCAGGCCCAGCCCGTAGATCGCCAGCGCCAGCGCGGTGGCGGCGGTGTCCTCGGGTCCGAAGGCGCCGCGCTGGTACAGGACCTCGGTGATCGGCAGCGCGATGACGACCAGCGCCACGGCGGCGGGAAGGGTCAGCAGAAGCGCGAACTCGGTGCCCCGGTTGAACGCCTCACGCCCGCCTGCGCTGTCTCCGGCCTGCAGACGGCGGGAAAGCTCCGGCAGAAGGACGGTGCCGACGGCAATGGCGACGACGCCCAGGGGCAGCTGGTACAGCCGGTCGGCATAGACCAGCCACGAGATCGCGCCCTCGGTGCCGCTCGCGACCTGGCGCGAGACGAGGAGGTTGATCTGCACGACCCCCCCGACCAGCAGCGCGGGGCCCATCGTCACCATCAGGCGCTTGAAGTCCGGCGTCAGACGCGGCAGCCGCAAGCGCGGGATGAACCCGATGCGGCGGGCGGCGTACAGCGTCCAGGCCAGTTGCGCGATCCCGGTGAGCGGTGTGGTCCAGGCCAGCGTCAGGCCCATGTCCCAGCCGAAGTGATGCGCCAGCATCATCGCGATGATGAAGACCACGTTCATCAGGACCGGCACCGCCCCGGCCTCGGCGAAATGTCCGTGGGCGTTCAGGATGCCGGAGAGAAGCGCAAACAGCGAGATGAAGCCGATGTAGACAAAGGTGATGCGGCCGAAATCGACCGCCATGTCGAAGCGCCCGTCACCCACGAAACCGGAAGCCATCGCCCAGACCAGAAGCGGCATGGCAAGCGTGCCCAGAAGCGTGAAGATCAGCAGGAACGCCGTCAGCCCGGAAAAGGCGTTCTGGGCGAAATCCTCGGCATCCTCACCGGCCTCCAGCTTCTTGGAATACAGCGGCACAAAGGCCTGGTTGAACGCGCCTTCCGCGAAGAAGCGGCGAAACATGTTTGGCAGCGCGAAGGCGACGTTGAACGCATCCGCCACCGGCCCCGCGCCCAGGTAGGCCGCCATCATCAGCTCGCGCACCAGGCCCGCGCCGCGCGACACCAGCGTCCACCCACCCAGCGTCACGATGTTGCGGATCATGCCGCGAGGTCTCATGCGATGGCCCGTTCCGCGCCTTCGACGATGGCCTGGCGCAGCTTCTTCTCCAGGGCTTCCTGGCGGTGTCTCTGGTGCAGTTTCAGGCCGAACATGTCCTTGACGTAGAAAGTGTCGACCACCTGCGCGCCATAGGTCGCGATCACCGCAGAGGCGATATAGATGTTGTTCACGGCCAGCGTGCGGGTCAGGTCGAACAGCAGGCCGGGACGGTCGCGGGTATCGACCTCGATGATCGTGTAGATGTCCGAGCCTTCGTTGTCGAACATGATGTGGGTCGGGAAACGGAACTCGCGCTCGCGCTTCTTGATCTTGTCGCGGTCCTTCAGGGCCTCGCGCGCCACGACCTCGCCCTTCAGGGTCTTGTCGATCATCTGGCGCAGGCGCGGCAGACGGGAAGCTTCGTAGGGATGACCCTCGATGTCCTGCACCCAGAAGACGGCGGTGGCGTAGCCGTCCTTCGAGGTGTAGGTCCGCGCGTCCACCACGTTGGCGCCGACCAGCGCCAAGGCTCCGGCCAGACGGCTGAAGATGCCGGGATGGTCGGCCAGCGCAAAGCAGGCGCGGGTCGCGTCGCGGTCGGGGTCGGGGTGCAGGTCGATGCGGATTTCGTCGTCGCCAAGCCCCTGCAACAGCCGGGCAAAGACCTCGTGGGTGTCGGTGGAGAGGCCCTGCCAGTAGGGCGCGTAGTGGCGCGTCGTCTCATGCTCCAGCGCGGCGGCGTCCCAGCCTGACAGGCGCTCGCGCAGGGCAAGCGTGGCGTCGGCCTGCCGGTTCTCGCGGTTCAGGGTTTCCAGCCCGCCTTCCAGTGCGTCGGCGGTCTGCTTGTAAAGCTGCCGCAGCAGCATCGCCTTCCAGTTGTTCCAGGTGCCCGGCCCCACGCCCCGGATGTCGCAGACGGTCAGCACGGTCAGCAGGTCCAGCCGCTTGCGCGTCCTGACCGCCTTGGCGAAGTCGCGCACCGTGCGCGGGTCGCCGATGTCGCGCTTCTGCGCCATGTCGGACATCAGAAGGTGGTAGCGCACCAGCCATTCCACCGTCTCGCATTCCTCGGGGTCCAGACCCAGCCGTGGCGCCACCCGCCGCGCGATCTGCGCGCCAAGGATCGAATGATCCTCGGGCCGCCCCTTGCCGATGTCGTGCAGCAGCAGCGCCACATACAGCACCCGACGGTTCACGCCCTCTTTCAGGATCGAGGACGAGAGCGGCAGGTCCTCGACCAGCTCGCCCCGTTCGATCTGGGCCAGGCAACTGATCGTCTGGATGATGTGCTCGTCCACCGTGTAGTGGTGGTAGAGGTTGAACTGCATCATCGCGACGATGGGTTCGAATTCGGGGATGAAGGCGGCCAGCACCCCCAGTTCGTTCATCCGGCGCAAGCTGCGTTCGGGGTTCCCGTGCTTGAGCAGCAGGTCCAGGAAGATGCGCTGCGCCTCGGGGTCCTCGCGCATGTCGTCGTCGATCAGGTGCAGGTTCGCCGCGACGATCCGCATGACGTTGGGGTGCAGAAGATACTTGGTGCGCAGCGCCTCTTCGAAGACGCGCAGCAGGTTCAGCTTGTCCTTCAGAAAGGCCGCGGCATCTTCCACGTCGATCCGGCCCTGCACCAGCTTGTAGCCGGACTTGACCCGCTTGGTCAGCTTGAAGATGCCGAAAAGGCTGGCCTCGCGCTTGGCATGGCGGGCTTCCAGCTCGGTCAGGAAGACCCGCGTCAGCTCGCCCACGCGGGTGGCCAGGCGGAAGTAGTCCTGCATGAAATGCTCGACCGCGCGGCGACCGGCAGTGTCGCGAAAGCCCATCCGGGCCGCCACCTCGACCTGAAGGTCGAAGGTCAGGGTGTCGGTCGGGCGGCCGGTGATGAAGTGCAGGTGGCAGCGCACGGCCCAGAGGAAATCCTCGGCCTGGGCGAAGCTGTCGAACTCCTCGCGGCTGAGAAGCCCCGCGCCGACCAGCCCTTCCGCCGAGGGCACCCGGTGCAGGTACTTGCCGATCCAGTACAGCGTCTGAAGGTCCCGCAGGCCCCCCTTGCCTTCCTTGACGTTCGGCTCCAGCACGTAGCGCTGACCGCCCTGCCGCTTGTGCCGCTCGGCCCGCTCGGCCAGCTTGGCCTCGATGAATTCCGGGCCGGAGTTCTTGAAGAGCTCTCCCCACAGCCTGGCATCCAGTTCCTCGGCCAAGGGGCGATGGCCGCAGATGAAGCGATGCTCCAGAAGCGCGGTGCGGATGGTGATGTCCTCGCGCCCCAGACGGAGGCAGTCCCGCACGGTGCGGCTGGAATGGCCGACCTTCAGCTTCAGGTCCCACAGCATGTAAAGCATCGTCTCGATGACGCTTTCCGCCCAGGGAGTGATCTTCCACGGCGTCAGGAACAACAGGTCCACGTCCGATTGCGGCGCCATCTCGGCCCGGCCATAGCCGCCGACACCCAGGACGGCGATGCGCTCGGCCTCGGTCGGGTTGGCCAGAGGATGCAGGCGCATGGCGGCAGCCAGCGTCACCTGAACCAGCACGTCGGTCAGCGCGGCCTGGGCCGAGATCAGCGCCCTCGCCTCACGCGGGGCGACGCGGAAACTGGCTTCGAACCCGGCGATGGCCTCTGCCTTTGCGGATTGCAAGGCACCCACCACAACCGCACGGGCCGCCTTGGGGTCGGCAGCACCGGGCAAGGCGTCCAGCACGCGGGCGGTCAGCGCCTGGGCATCCGGCACCGGATAAGAGGTCCCGGCCGCAAAAGGCGCAACCGGGGCCTCGGCGGCAGAGTCCACGATCTCAGAACCCGGCGCCGCCGAAGCTGCGCGGAGCAGCATCGATCACCACGACCTGGTTCGTCCGGATCGTCGCCACGGCAAGACCCCGTTCGTTGGTGCCGTTCGGCAGCAGCCGGAAGATGCCCGAAACCCCGGCAAAGCCCGCCGACTGGGTCAGGTCGCCTTTTGACAGCGGCGCGCCGTCTCTGGCGCGGCTCGCAAGGGCTCCGATGGCCGCGATCCCGTCATAGGCCAGCGCGGCGACGGGGACGGGCTGGCTGCCATAGGCGGCCTCGTAGCGCGCGCGGAACTGCGCCTGCAGGCCAGGGTCCGGCATGGCGAACCAGCCGCCCTGCACGCCCGGCAGGGCCAGGGTGGCCGGCGGAATGTCCCAGCGGGTCAGGCCGATGAACTGGGTGGTGGCCTTGTCGATCCCGTTGTCGACCAGAAGCTGGCTCAGCAGCGGCAGCGCCCCGGCCGTGTCGGCGGTCAGAAACAGCGCCGTGGCCCCCGAGGACCGCGCCGTGCCGACGATGCCCGAGGCCGCCTGCACGATGCCGTTCTGCGAGAATTCGTAAGAGGTGACGCCCACGACCGACCCGCCCGCCGCCGAGACCCCGCGCTCGATCGCGGCCTTGCCGACCTCGCCCGCGACGTTGCGGTCATGCACGATCAGGACCTTGGACTTGCCGTTCTGGACCGCGAACCGCGCCAGACGCCGGGCGGTGTTGTCGAAGGTCTGGCCCAGCACGAAGACGTTGCCGCCCGCGATGGCCGCATTGTTCGAGAAGGCAAGGACGTTGACGCCCGAATTCGCCACCGCGACGCCGGCGGCATTGGCCTCTTCCGAATAGAACGGCCCGAGGATCACCTGGGCGCCTTCCTCCACCGCCTGCCGGGCCAAAGCCGTGGCTTGCGCGGGGCTGCCCCCGGTCCGGTAGACACGCAGGTCGATGTTCACGCCCGACAGATCCGCCATCGCAAGCCGCGCCGCGTTCTCCAGGTTCCGGCCGAAAAGCTCGTCCTGCGACTGGCCCGAGCCGGATGGGACCAGCAAGGCGACCTGGACCGAGCCGCCACGGGAGGGCTGTGTCGTGCCGGGACCTGGCGCCGCACAGCCGGTCAGGGCCACGGCCGCAAGGCCAACAAGCATCTGACCCAGCGTCTTGCGGGCCCGGCGAAATACGGACAACATGGTGGTTCCTCACTGTTGCAGCGCGCTGCGTTTGTCGGTCAGGCTAATGGGTTCGACTGGGGAAGTAAACTTGTGAGGCAGACTTCGGACCCCGCTGACGAGCCGCACAAACCCGGCCTGCGCGCCATTCCGCCGGGGCTGCACCTGGTCTCGACTCCCATCGGCGCGGCCCGGGACATCACGCTGCGGGCACTGGATGTGCTGGCCGGAGCGGATGTGCTGGTGGCCGAAGACACGCGGACGCTGCGCCACCTGATGGAGATCCACGGCATCCCGCTGGGCGGGCGGCAGGTCATCGCCTACCACGACCATTCGGGCGAGGGGCAGATGCAGCGCCTGCTGGGGCTTCTGGCCGAAGGCAAGAGCCTTGCCTATGCGTCCGAGGCCGGGACACCCCTGATCTCGGACCCCGGCTTCGAACTGGCCCGCGCCGTTGCGGCGGCCGGCCTGCCGATGAGCGCCGCACCCGGTCCTTGCGCCGCGATCTGCGCGCTGACCCTGTCCGGCCTGCCCTCGGACCGCTTTCTCTTTGCGGGATTTCCGCCCTCGGCCCAGGGCGCGCGGCGAAGCTTCCTGGAAGAGCTGGCTCCGGTCCAGGCCACGCTGATCCTCTACGAAAGCCCCAAGCGTCTGGCGGCGCTTCTGGCCGAGATGGCCGCGACGCTGGGCGCGACCCGGCAGGCGGTGATCTGCCGCGAGCTGACCAAGCGCTTTGAAGAGGTGCTTCGCGGGCGCCTTGCAGACCTGGCCGAACAGGTTGCAGACCGCGAGATCAAGGGCGAGATCGTCGTGCTGGCCGACCGCGCGCCAGCTGCCGAAGCGACCGAGGACAACATCCGTGCGGCGCTGGACCTGGCCTTGCAGTCGATGTCCGTTAAGGATGCGGCAACTTTTGTGTCGCAAACTCTGGGGGTGTCCCGCAAGATCGCCTACAGGATCGCCCTCGACCGCAGCCAAGGATAGCCATGCCGTTCGACTTCGTCTCCTCTCCGTCCCGGCAGAACCGCAAGGCACGGGGATTGACGAATTACCTTGCCGGCCATGCCGCGGAAGCCTCGGTTGCCCGCCTTTATGAAGATCGCGGCGTCGCCATCTGCGCCCGGAACTGGCGTGGCCTGACGGGCGAAATTGATCTGATCGGGCGCGATGGCGATGTCGTCGTCTTTGTCGAAGTGAAGCAAAGCCGGACGCATGATCTGGCCGCCTCGCATCTGTCCGACCAGCAGATCCGGCGCATCTTCGCCAGTGTCGATGAATTCGTCGCAGGCGAACCCCGTGGCCTGTTGACGGATGTGCGCATCGACCTTGCGCTGGTCGACGGGCAGGGCCGCATCGAGGTGGTGGAAAACGCCTTCGCGGGCTGAATTGCATCTTCCGGCCGCTTCGGCCATCACTCACGTCCGAAGAAGGAGTGAGCCATGCCGCTTAAGGTCGCCTTGCAGATGGACCCGATCGGGTCGGTCAACATCAACGCTGATTCGACGTTCCGCATCGCGCTGGAAGCGCAGGCGCGGGGGCATCAGCTGTTCTTCTACACGCCGGATCGCCTTGCCTTCGTCGAAGGCCGGGTCGTCGCCAGCGGCTGGCCGATCGAAGTGCGACGCGAGCAGGGAAATCACGTGACCTATGGTGAGGAGACCGAGGTCGATCTTGGCGACTATGACGTCGTCTGGCTGCGTCAGGACCCGCCCTTCGACATGGGCTATATCACAACCACGCACCTTCTGGAGATGATCCATCCGAAAACCCTGGTGGTGAACGATCCGTTCTGGGTCCGTAACAGCCCCGAAAAGCTTCTGGTGCTGCGCTTCCCCAGGCTGACCCCGCCCACGGCCATCGCCCGCGACCTGGCCACGATCCGCGCCTTCAAGGCACGGCACGGCGACATCATCCTGAAACCGCTTTATGGCAACGGCGGCGCGGGGGTGTTCCGGCTTGATCCGAACGACCGCAACCTCTCAAGCCTGCACGAGCTGTTCATGGGCATCAACCGCGAGCCGCTGATCGTGCAGAAGTTTCTGCCCGACGTGGCAAAGGGGGACAAGCGGGTCATCCTGGTCGACGGCGAGCCCGTGGGCGCGATCAACCGTGTCCCGCAGGCGGGCGAGACGCGGTCGAACATGCATGTCGGCGGGCGGCCCGAGAAGATCGGCCTGACCGAACGCGACCTGGAAATCTGCCGCGCCATCGGCCCGGTGTTGCGCGAAAAGGGCCAGGTCTTTGTCGGCATCGACGTCATCGGCGACTGGCTGACCGAGATCAACGTGACCTCGCCAACCGGCATCCAGGAGCTGGAGCGCTTCGACGGAACCAACGCTGCCGCCCGCATCTGGGAGGTGATCGAAGCGAAGCGGGGCTAGGCCAGCCCGCTGTCCGGGTAGGCGCGGACGATGTCCCAGACCAGGGCTTTCATCCAGTCGGCCTGTTCGTGCGAGGGCCATCCCGGCTCTCCGAGCAGGTTCGGGATCTCGCGCGGGTCCGGCCGTAGATGACCGCGTAGTGCGCCAGCGCCATCAGGTAGGCGCCCTTGGCGTTGACATGGATGTCGTCCTCGAACAGATCGTTCATCGCCGTGAGACCCGGCGCAGATCCTGCCTGGATCGCATCCCAGACCGCGGCCATGATCTTCGGCCCCGGAATCACCCGCATCGGCGGGCTGCCAGCCGGCCGGTTGGTGTTGACATGATCCGCGATGATCTGCCAGGCCGACATCTCGACATCCAGCCGTTCGCGGAACGGGATCAACTGGTCCTCGGACGTGTCCCACTTGGAAGGCTTTCCGCTGTCGAGGCCGATCCAGCTGGCGTAATAGACAGTCTCCGCGCCCTGGCCACCCCGTCCGTTCTTCCAGGCGTGTTCGAACCAGGCCAGCGCGATCTTGTCGGCCCCGTGCCATTGAAGCGTGGCGCGCACCGAGACCCGCTCGGTCATCACCAGAAGGTCGTAGTTCGCAATGTCGCGCTTTGCGTCGACAGGCTCGATCGGGTTCGTCTGCCAGCGCATCTCGGCCGGGCTTCCCGGGATCGTGGACTTGTCGATCAGCATGCCGCGCGACTGCGCCCCGCCAGCGGCCTTGACCAGGATCTCCAGCGGGCGCGGGATCGGATCGGTCAGGCTGTGGCCGGACATCACCATCCGCAGATTGAAGGGACGCTGCACCGGCTCGGCGGCAAGCGGTGTTGCGGCAAGTATCGGAAGTGCGGCAAGGCCTGCGAGGACGCTGCGGCGGTCTGGGGAATGTGACATCAAAAATGACCTTTCACTCGATCTTCGGGGTCAGCTTACACGCGGCAGATGGGGCTGGGAAGCCGTCGCTGCAAGCCCCCCGATCCGCCGCATCACGCGAAATCCCGGCGAATTTGTCCAGGCAGGGCATCTGTGGAAGTCAGGCCTTATCAGACGTTTGCCTGCGGTCATCCAGCATGTGTCGCCCGTGATGTGCCGCCACATCCTGCCGCATCCTTCGCAACAGGACCAGCCCGAAGAGGAAATTCGGCAGGACGACCAGCAGCGGCACAAGATAGGCCGACAGCGGCAGCGGCCCTTCGGGAAGCGGGCTTTGCACGGTTCCGTAGACGCCCAGCAGGATGCCGAAGTTCCAGACCATGTGATAGACGACGGCCGTCCAGATCGACCCGGTGCGCAGCATCAGCGCGATCAGCAGAAAGCCGGTCATCATCGCCGCCACCGACTGCGCGGCAGCAAGGCGCAGATCGCCCAGCGCGAAGGCGTTCAGCACGTGAATCGCTCCGAACAGCACCGAGGTCGACGCGACGGCCGGCCAGATGCGCAGCCGCGTCTTCAGCCCCTGAAAGAGGATGCCGCGGAACATCCATTCTTCCGACAGGGCGACAAGGCTGGTGTTGATCGCCAGAAACAGCATCACCCGTCCGATCGGCAGCCCGATGGCAAAGGCGATGCCGTAGAAGGGCAGAAGCGTCAGGATCGGGAACCAGACAAGCCTGGCCACGGCCCCCAGCCGGGGCGGGCCGAAGCCGAGGTCGCGCCAGCCGAAAGCCCAGCTGGCAAGTGCCAGGACCACCAGGCCGCCGACCACGTTCCAGGCGATGCCCGTGGTCAGGAGCCCGACGATCCCGGCGATTCCGTCGGCGTCGGCGCGCAGGAACGCCCCGCCCAGGATCGTCGCGGCAAGCCAGGCAAACAGGGTCAGTAGGGCTTGGGGCAGGCGATTTGGCATGTCGGTCCAGGCGATGACGGCGCGGCAGTCGCCCCGGGAAGACGCCTCCGACGCACGAGGCGTTCCCGGTCGCACGGACCGGCCGCAAAGGTCTAGGCGCGGCGCGGGCGCAGGGCAAGGCCGCTGGCAAGTCTTCTGCCCATAAGACTTTTGGCCTGTATCCCCGGCAGTGGGGCCGGAGTAGAATTGCCGGGCAACTGGCACCCCCAGGCAACTGGCACCCGAAGGCTTTGCAAGATGACGATGCTTCCCGCAGGCGCGGCCCGGCCGATGAACTTTGCCCTGATCGTGGATGACCACCCGCTGTTCTGCGACGCCCTGTCGATGACGCTGAAATCGGTCGCGGGGATCGAAACGATCGAGACGGCCGACCGGCTGGAGACGGCGATCCACCGGGTCGACCTGACGCCCGCGCCCGATGCCATCGTGCTGGACCTGAACCTGCCGGACGTGAACGGCATCGACGGCCTGATCCGCTTGCGGCAGGCGGCCGCGGGGGTGCCGGTGCTGGTGGTGTCCTCGCTTGCCGACAACCGGGTGATCGGGGCCTGTCTGGCGGCCGGGGCGGCGGGCTTCGTGCCGAAACATTCCCGGCGCGAGGTGTTCCGCGCGGCCTTCGACGCCCTGCGCGAGGGGCGGCGGTTCCTGCCCGAGGGCTATGAGCCGGTTCCCGAGGGCAAGGCCAAGGCCAGCGCGCGCGAGGAGGCGATCGGCCGTTTGTCGCTGCTGACCCGGCAGCAGGCGAAGATATTGCAGCTGGTCTGCGAGGGCCTGCTGAACAAGCAGATCGCCTATGAGCTGTCCATTGCCGAGACCACCGTCAAGGCGCATGTCACCGCGATCATGCGCAAGCTGGGGGTGCAAAGCCGCACTCAGGCCGTGCTGATCGCGCGTGAGACGAACTTTTCCAGCCTGATGCCCGAGGATGGCTGAAGCTGCGTGGGCCTTGCCCAAC